>DASSQJ010000151.1:0-10176 GCA_035702545.1 Phycicoccus sp. | reverse complement strand
TGTCGGTCTCCGAGACGAACTCCACGCCCTCGGCGAGGAGCTCCTTCTTCAGGGTGTGGAAGTTCTCGATGATCCCGTTGTGGATGAGGGCCAGCCGGTCGCCCTCGCCCCCGCGGTGCGGGTGGGCGTTGCCGTCGGTGGGGCCGCCGTGCGTGGCCCAGCGGGTGTGGCCGATGCCGGTCCGAGCCGCCGGGAGGGGGTGCGCGTCGAGCGCGGCCCGGAGGTTCTCGAGCTTGCCCGCCCGCTTCTCGGTGGCGACACCGTCGTCCGTGACGAGCGCGACGCCCGCCGAGTCGTAGCCGCGGTACTCGAGCCGGGTCAGGCCCTCCATCACGACGTCGAGGGCCGTCTGGTCCATGGTCCGGCCGACGTAGCCGACGATTCCACACATGGTCGCCAGCGTAGACGGTGAGCGGCCCGGTCCCCGATTCGACGACCCCTGCCGCGGCCGGCGGCGAGCACCCCCGAAGGCCGTACCGGTGGGCCGCGGGGCATCGACGCAGGTGATGGGGGATGATGGCCGCGTGACCGCGGCGGAGGAGGCGCTGGTGCGCCTCGGGCTCGGCGAGCCGGGCAGTGCGCCGACCCCCTACGTCGAGCTGGACCGCACCGCCTGGTCCCGGCTGCGCGAGAACCACCCGATGAGCCTGACCCAGGACGACCTGGCCCGGCTGCGGGGTCTCGGCGACCTCCTCGACCTCCAGGAGGTCGAGGACGTCTACCTGCCGCTCTCGCGGCTGCTCCACTTCTACGTCGAGGCGGTGCACGGCCTGCGCCTCGCGACGAGCGAGTTCCTCGGCGAGCGGCCCACGCGGGTGCCCTTCCTCGTCGGCGTGGCCGGGTCCGTGGCCGTCGGGAAGTCGACCACCGCCCGCATCCTCCGCGAGCTGATGAGCCGCTGGCCGCACACCCCGCGGGTCGCGCTCGTGACGACGGACGGCTTCCTCCACCCCAACGCCGAGCTGGAGCAGCGGGGGCTCCTGCAGCGCAAGGGTTTTCCGGAGTCGTACGACCGCCGGGCGTTGCTCCGGTTCGTCGCCCAGGTCAAGTCGGGAGTACCGGTCGTCGAGGCGCCGGTGTACTCGCACCTCGCCTACGACGTCCTCCCCGGGACCGTCGAGGTGCCGAAGCCGGACGTCCTCATCGTCGAGGGGCTCAACGTGCTCCAGCCCCCGGCCGTGCGGCCCGACGGCTCGAGCACCGGGGCGATCTCGGACTACTTCGACTTCTCCGTCTACGTCGACGCGCCGGTCGAGGAGATCCGCCGCTGGTACGTCGAGCGCTTCCTCCGGCTGCGAGAGACGGCGTTCGCCGACCCGCAGTCCTACTTCCACCGGTACGCCCGGCTCAGCGACGACGAGGCCCGGGCGACGGCGGGCCACATCTGGGAGAGCATCAACGAGCCCAACCTCGTCGAGAACATCCTCCCCACCCGCGAGCGGGCGACGCTCGTGCTCACGAAGGGCCCGGACCACGCCGTGACGAGGATCCGGCTCCGCAAGATCTAGGAGACCGCCGTGGCCGGGTACCTGCCACCTCCCGTCGGCGCGCGGGCCTCGCGGTCCCGGACCATCGCCGCCGAGGACATCGCGCTGTTCACCCGGATCAGCGGGGACCGCAACCCCCTCCACTACGACGACGCAGCGGCCGACCGGTTCGGCGGGGTCATCGTCCAGGGCGGCGTCACGACCGCGATCCTCAACGCCGTCGTGGCCGAGGACCTGCCCGGCCCGGGCACGGTGTTCCTCTCGGTCCAGTGGGACTTCCGTGCAGCGGCCCGGCCGGGCGACACGATCACGGGGCACGTCGAGGTGACGGCGAGCCGGTCGGACAAGCCGGTCACCCACCTCTCGACGTGGGTGACGAACCAGCACGGCGAGGTGCTCGTCGAGGGGAGCGCGGTCACCTACACGGTTCCGCTGGGTGAGGGCGGGTAGGCCCGGTCCTCGGCGTCAGTACCAGTGCGGCGAGCGCGCCATCCACTGGTTCAGCGCGTTGCACGGGGTGCCGTAGGAGCTGCGGATGTACTTCAGCCCCCACCTGATCTGGGTCACCGGGTTGGTGCGCCAGTCGTCGTCCACCGAGGCCATCTTCGTGCCGGGCAGCGACTGCGGGATGCCGTAGGCGCCGGAGGAGGGGTTCGCGGCCCACCAGCGCCAGTCGCTCTCGCCGATCCACAGCTGGTCCAGGCACGGCCACTGCGCGGCGCTGAAGCCGTACTCGGGGAGGAGCAGGCGGGCGACGGCCTTGGGGTCCTCCTGCGCGTTGGCGAAGACCTTCTGGCGCTGCGCCTCACGGGCGGCGCGCTCCTGGTCGGCCTTGCGCTTGCGCGCGAGGGCCTCGGCGCGGGCCTTCTCGACCGTGGCGTTCTTCGCCGCGACGACCGCGAGCTGGGCGTTGCTGGCGGTCCGCTCGGCGGTCACCCGCACGGCGTCCTCGACGGCGACCCGGCTCTGCTCGGTCGACTCGCTCGTCGTGGTCCGGTCGACGGCCAGGGCGAGGTTCGTCGCGCTCGCCGGCTCCTCGGTCACGGCCGTCGCGAGGGCTGCACCGCCGACGACGGCCGCGAGGACCCCGGTCGTGAGGACCGGCCGAAGCACCGGGCCACGACGGGCCGCGTGGGCACCGCTGGCGCGACGCGGCGCGGCGTGACGCGGTGCGTGGCGGGCGGTGTAACGGGCCATGGCAGGGTGACTCTCGAGGCGGGAACTCGGACGGCAGGGGGCGGATCCGGAGCGTTACCGAATCGAAACCTACCCTAGGGCGACCGGCGGTCGAGGCCGAAATCGGGACCTCAGGGACCGCTCAGCCGAGGCGCGGGTGGGCCGTTCGGACGGTGGTGCGGACCCGCGTGCTCAGACCTCGAGCCCCTCCAGGAGGTCCGTGACGAGGGCGGCGATGGGGCTGCGCTCCGAGCGGGTGAGGGTCACGTGGGCGAAGAGGGGGTGGCCCTTGAGCGCCTCGACGACCGCCACGACCCCGTCGTGCCGCCCGACCCGGAGGTTGTCGCGCTGGGCGACGTCGTGGGTGAGGACGACCCGGGAGTTCTGCCCGATCCGGGAGAGCACGGTGAGCAGCACGTTGCGCTCCAGGCTCTGCGCCTCGTCGACGATGACGAACGCGTCGTGCAGGCTCCGGCCCCGGATGTGGGTCAGCGGCAGCACCTCGAGCATCCCGCGGTCGAGCACCTCCTCGACGACCTCGCGCGAGACCAGCGCGGACAGGGTGTCGAAGACCGCCTGGCCCCACGGGTTCATCTTCTCGTTGGCGTCGCCCGGGAGGTAGCCGAGCTCCTGGCCCCCGACGGCGTACAGCGGCCGGAAGACGACGACCTTGCGCTGCTGGCGCCGCTCCATCACCGCCTCGAGCCCGGCGCAGAGAGCGAGCGCCGACTTGCCGGTCCCGGCGCGCCCACCGAGGCTGACGATGCCGACGTCGGGGTCGAGGAGGAGGTCGAGAGCGATCCGCTGCTCGGCGCTGCGGCCGTGGAGGCCGAAGGCGTCGCGGTCGCCGCGGACGAGGCGCACCTGCTTGTCGGGCCCCACCCGGCCCAGCCCGGACCCGCGGGCGGACATCAGCTTCAGGCCGGTGTGGCACGGGAGCTCGGCGGCCGCGACGTTCTCGAGGCGGCCGTACTCGTAGAGGTGGTCCATCTCGTCGGGGGTGACGTCGAGCTCCGCCATGCCGGTCCAGCCCGACTCGACGGCGAGCTCGGCGCGGTACTCCTCGGCCTCCAGGCCGCAGGCCGAGGCCTTGACCCGCATCGGCAGGTCCTTGCTCACGACGGTGACGTGATTGCCCTCGTCGGCGAGGTTGCGGGCGACTGCGAGGATCCGGCTGTCGTTGTCGCCGAGGCGGAAGCCTGCGGGCAGCGAGGTCGCGTCGGTGTGGTTGAGCTCGACGCGCAGGGTCCCGCCGACGTCGCCGACCGGGACCGGGGCGTCGAGGCGCCCGGCCTGGATCCGCAGGTCGTCGAGCATCCGCAGGGCGGTCCGGGCGAAGTAGCCGAGCTCCGGGTGGTGGCGCTTGCCCTCGAGCTCGGTGACGACGACCACCGGCAGGACCACCTCGTGCTCGGCGAAGCGGAGGATCGCGCGCGGGTCGGAGAGGAGGACCGAGGTGTCCAGGACGAACGTCCGGCGCGGCTCCTCCCCCCGTGTCGTACCGACTGCCGCCCGGGTGCTCGAGGCCATTGCCGCTCCTGGTGGTCGAGGGAGTGCCGTGGTGTCGACGCTACGACTCCCCCGGACGCGCGGGTCGCTCATCAGCCCGGCGTGTCGGTGCCTGTGGGGCGGTTGTGACCAGAGGTGCGAATGTGGCCGATGGCACCTGCGGGAACCCTGGGGGCCGGCGGCTCAGGCGCCGAAGCGCCGCTGCCGCTCTCCATACGCCCGCAGGGCGCGGAGGAAGTCGACCTTGCGGAAGTCGGGCCAGTAGGCCTCGCAGAAGTAGAACTCGCTGTGCGCGCTCTGCCAGAGGAGGAAGCCGCCGAGGCGCTGCTCGCCCGAGGTGCGGATGACGAGGTCGGGGTCGGGCTGGCCCTTGGTGTAGAGGTGCTCGGCGATGTGCTCGACGTCGATGACCTCGGCGAGCTCCTCGATGCTCGTTCCCTTCGTCGCGTGCTCGTGGAGGAGGGAGCGGACGGCGTCGGCGATCTCGCGGCGGCCGCCGTACCCGACGGCGACGTTGACGAGCATCCCGGTGACGTCCCGGGTCCGGTCCTCGGCCGCCTTGAGCCGGGCGGCGGTGGCGGCGGGCAGGAGGTCGAGCGCCCCGACCGGGTGGATCCGCCACCGGTGGGTCTCGGCGAGGGCGTCGACCGCGTCCTCGATGATCCCGAGCAGCGGGACGAGCTCGGACTCCCGGCGTCCGACGAGGTTGTCGGTGGAGAGCAGCCAGAGGGTGACGACCTCGACCCCCACCTCGTCGCACCAGGTGAGGAGGTTGGCGATGTTCTCGGCACCCGCCCGGTAGCCCTCGGACGTGCCGGCGCCGCGGGCCCGGGCCCACCGGCGGTTGCCGTCGAGCATGACACCGACGTGCCGGGGGACGGACGAGGCGTCGAGCTCCTTGGTGAGGCGGCGCTCGTACGCGGCGTACAGCACGTCACTGAGCCGCATGCACCCTCGTCCTCCCACTGCTCCGGAGCCGCCGTCCCCCGGCCTCGCCGGGTCGTCCGGGGCCACGGTACTCCGGCCACGGCGCCCGGGCCCCCGGCCGCTCCGTGACCACAGCGTCGCTAACTTACGGTCGCGTAGGTTACTCTGGGTCAATGAGCAACGACGAGATGGCACCCGCCGCCGACGCCGGCCGCCTGGGCGCCCTCGAGCACCGCGTCGAAGGCGTCCTCGACCACGTCAAGCCCCGGCTGCGCGGATGGCTGCACGCCGCGATGACGCCGCTCGCGCTCCTCGCCGGGGTCGTCCTCGTCCTCCTCGCGTCGACGACGAGCGGCAAGGTCTCCGCCGCCGTGTTCGCCGGCACCGCGACCCTGCTCTTCGCCACCTCGGCCGTGTACCACCGCGGCACGTGGTCGCCGCGGGTCGGGGCCGTGCTCCGCCGGTGGGACCACTCGAACATCTTCCTCATCATCGCCGGCACCTACACGCCCTTCGCGCTCCTCCTGCCGTCCGACCAGGCCCGCAGCCTGCTCCTCATCGTGTGGAGCGGCGCGGTCCTCGGGGTCCTCTTCCGGGTGTTCTGGACCGGGGCCCCCCGCTGGCTCTACGTCCCCGTCTACGTCCTCCTCGGCTGGGTGGCCGTCTTCTACTTCGGCCCGCTGCTCCAGCACGCCGGGGGCGCGGTCATGACGTGGGTCGTCGTCGGAGGGGTGCTCTACAGCCTCGGCGCGGTCGTCTACGGGACCAAGCGCCCGAACATCTCCCCCCGCTGGTTCGGGTTCCACGAGGTCTTCCACGCGCTGACCGTCCTCGCGTTCACGGCGCACTTCGTCGCCGCGTCGCTGGCGCTCAGCGCGCCCGCCACCGCCTGACCGGACGAGGCCTGACCCGACGAGGGTCAGCCCCGGGGACGAGGGTCAACCCCGGCCCGGCGGGCCGGAGCCGTCACCCGGACGCTCGTCGCCGACGAAGCCGTCGTCGGCGTCAGGGTCGCCGTCGGACTCGTCGCGCAGGTCCTCGGGGCCGGCCTGCGGGTCGTCCTTGCCGCGGTGGGCCGCCTGCTGGCGGTACGACATCCGCCGCATCCGCGCGTTCATGTTCCGCATGAGGAACCAGAGCGCGAGCGCGAGGAGCGCGAAGGCGAGGAACGCGAGGAAGCCCTGGGTGCTCGTCGACGACTCGGTCATGCCGCCCGCTCCTTCCGCGAGTCGTGCACGAGCCGGAGGCCGGGGGTCGTCGCCATCGCGTCGGCGCGCTCGACGTCGTCGGGCAACCCGGCGAACAGGTCGTCCTCGCCCTCGGCGACCGGGACGTAGGAGGCCGCCGCCTCGAAGTCCTCGGTGGGCCAGACCTGCTGCTGGACCTCGCGGGGGACGTGGAACCAGGAGCCGTCGGGGTCGACCTGGGTGGCGTGGGCGAGGAGGGCGGCGTCGCGACGGTCGAACCAGTCCGCGCACTGCACCCGGGTCGTCACCGTGCGGTCGGGGCGGTTCCAGTTCTCGAGCCACTCGGCGTACGGGCTCTCCTCGCCGAGGGCGGTGAGCGCCTCGTGGAAGGCCTCGATGCGGGCCCGGGTGAAGGTCATCGAGTAGTAGAGCTTGAGCGGCTGCCACGGCTCCCCGGCGGTGGGGAAGGCCTCGGGGTCGCCGGCCGCGTCGAAGGCGGCCACCGAGACGTCGTGGCACCGGATGTGGTCGGGGTGCGGGTACCCCCCGTTCTCGTCGTACGTCGTCATCACGTGCGGCCGGAACCGGCGGATCTCACGGACGAGCGCCTCGGTCGCCGCGGCGAGGGGCGCCAGGGCGAAGCACCCGTCGGGCAGCGGCGGGGGCGGGTCGCCCTCGGGAAGCCCGGAGTCGACGAAGCCGAGCCAGGTGTGGGAGACGCCGAGGATGTCGCGGGCCGCCGCCATCTCGTCGCGGCGGACCTGTGCCATGTCGCGGATGATGTGGGCGTCGTGCTGCAGCCGGGGGTTGAGGACGTCGCCCCGCTCGCCGCCGGTGCACGAGACGACGAGGACCTCGTGGCCGGCGTCGACGTACTTCGCCATCGTCGCCGCGCCCTTGCTCGACTCGTCGTCCGGGTGCGCGTGGACGCACATGAGGCGGAGTCGCTCGGACATGCAGGACCCTTCGGTGCGGGGGTCTCGGGGCGTACCCGAGAATGGTCACCGGTCATCCTCTCATCCGACACCGACCCCGCCCCAAGGAGCACCGTGCCCCTCCCCCGGCCCGCCCCCGGAACGACGCGCTGGTGGGTCGTCGGGACGCTCGGCGTGGGCCTGGCGGTGGCCCTCGTCGTCTGGTTCGGCTGGACGCGCACGTCCGGGGCGGTCCGCCCGGAGGTCACCGCGTACCAGGTGGAGTCCGACACCTCGATCCGGGTCGAGTACGACGTCTCCCGGCCCCGAGGGGTCGCCGTCGCCTGCGAGGTGGCCGCCCTCGACCGGCTCAAGGGCCGGGTCGGCCTCGTCGAGGACCGGATCCCCGCCGAGGGGCCGGCCGTGGTCCACCGCGAGGTGCGCGTCCGCACGAGCGCCCGCGCCGTCACCGGCGTCGTCCAGTCCTGCGTCCGGGTGGCCTCGTCGACCGGGTGAAACGCCAACCGATGTGATCTGCGGGGCGCGCGTTGCTAGACTGGTGGTTTACGCAGTGCGGGTCCGGGACCGTCACACCGTCGGAGCAACCGACGGACGAGCGCCCGGGCCCGTTGCCGTAGCACCCCCCGACGGGGTCCGGCGAGACGACGAGACACCAGGAAGTGAACACCCGTGACCGAGACGACCAGCCAGAGCTACCTGACGCAGTCGGCGTACGACCGGCTCAAGGCCGAGCTCGAGGAGCTCTCCGGGCCGGGTCGCACCGAGATCGCCAAGCGGATCGAGGCGGCCCGGGAGGAGGGCGACCTGCGCGAGAACGGCGGCTACCACGCGGCCAAGGAGGAGCAGGGGAAGATGGAGGCGCGCATCCGCCAGCTCACCCAGCTCCTCGAGACCGCCATCATCGGCGAGACGCCGCCCGACGACGGCGTCGTCGAGCCCGGGATGATGGTCACCGTCGAGATGTTCGGTGACGAGGAGACCTTCCTCCTCGGCTCCCGGGAGATCAGCGACGCCTCGCTCCAGGTCTTCTCCGAGCGCTCCCCGATCGGCGCCGCCGTCAACGGCCACAACGTCGGCGAGACGGTGTCCTACGAGGCGCCGAACGGCAAGCAGGTCGAGGTCAAGATCCTCCACACCAAGCCGTACACCGACTGAGGCGAACGCCCTCCCGACGTCAGCACGCCGGGCCACCTCGGGGTGGCCCGGCGTGCCTCGTTCCCGGGAACGGACCGGCGGCGAGTCAGTCGCTCGTGCGCCGGGTGTACGCCCGGACGGCCAGCGGCGCGAGGACCACGGACAGCCCGACCGCCCAGAGCACGGTCGCGACGACCGGGTACTGCAGCGGGAGCGCGGCGTCGTCCGGTAGCGGGATGCCGTCGTTCCCCCACAGCTCACGCAGGGCCTGGACCAGTGCGGAGATCGGGTTCCACTCCGCGAGGACGCGTAGCCAGTCGGGCATCCCCTCCGGCCGGGCGAACGCGTTGCTGAGGAAGGTGAGCGGGAAGATCGTCGTGAACATCACTCCCTGGACCGCCTCGACGGAGCCGAGCGAGGACCCGGCGAGGATGCCGATCCAGATCATCGAGAAGCCGAAGAGGAGGAGCAGACCGTAGCCGGCGAGACCCCGGAGGGCGCCTTCGTTGATGCTCCACCCGACGAAGAGCCCCGTGACGGACATGACGAGGATGCCGATCATCGAGTGGACCAGGCTGGAGACGCTGCGCGCGACCAGGACCGACGACCGCCCGATCGGCAGGGACCGGAACCGGTCGACGATCCCCTTCCCGAGGTCGGTGTTGAGCCCGATCGCGACGACGACCGTGCTGAAGGTCATCGTCTGGGCCATGATCCCCGGCAGCAGCCACTCCTTGTAATCGACCCCGGGGATCGCGATCGAGCCCCCGAAGACGAACGCGAACAGCAGCACGAACATCACCGGCTGGATGGTCACGTCCGTGAGCATCTCTGGCTGGCGACGGATGTGGGTGAGGTTGCGACGGACGAGCGCCGCCACCTGCCGCACCGGTCCGGAGCCGCGTTCGTCCGGGTGGACGGCGTGGAAGGAGCGGGTGCTCGTCGTCATCGGGACACCTCCGCGGGCTCGGGCTGCTCCTGCGTCTCCTCGGCCCGGTGACCGGTGAGGTGGAGGAAGACGTCGTCGAGGCTGGGGCGCTGGAGCCCGATGTCGTCGAGCTCGATGCCGGCGCCGTCGAGCCGGGCGGCGATCCGGGTGAGCGCCGCGACACCCTCCGCCGGGGCGGTGATGCGACGCGCGTCGTGGTCGACGTGGAGCTCACCGACCTCGGCCCGCACCACCTCCGCGGCGTGGTCCACCTCGGCGGGCCGGCTCACCGCGACGACGAGGCTGGCGCGCCCGGACCGGTCCTTGAGCTCGAGCGGGGTGCCGTCGGCGATGATCCGGCCGTGGTCGACGACGACGATCCGGTCGGCAAGCTGGTCGGCCTCGTCGAGGTACTGGGTGGTGAGGAACAGGGTGGTCCCCTCACGGACGAGGTCGCGCAGGACCCCCCAGAGCTCGACCCTGCTGCGCGGGTCCAGCCCGGTGGTGGGCTCGTCGAGGAAGAGCACCGGCGGGGTGGCCACGAGGCTCGCCGCGAGGTCGAGCCGCCGGCGCATCCCTCCCGAGTACTCCTTGACGACCTTGTCGCCGGACTCGGCGAGGGAGAACCGCTCGAGGAGCTCGTCGGCGACCCGGCCGACGAGGCGCCGGTCGAACCCGTAGAGGTCGCCGACGAGGCGGAGGTTCTCGCGGCCGGTGAGCAGCTCGTCGACGGTCGCACCCTGGGCGGTGAGCCCCATCCGGTGGCGGACGGCGTCGGGCTCGCGGACGACGTCGAAGCCGGCCACCCGCGCCGTCCCCCGGGTGGGGACGGACAGCGTCGTCATCATCCGGACCGTCGTCGTCTTCCCCGCGCCGTTGGGACCCAGCATGGA
>DASSQJ010000150.1:0-5012 GCA_035702545.1 Phycicoccus sp. | reverse complement strand
CCAGCACGCGACGTCGATGGTGTCGACGCCGCTCCGCCCGGCGCCGGCGCCACCGGCCCCGGCAGGCGCACGCGGGACGACGACGCGGAGCACGTGGACGGTGTCCCCGCTCGGCAGCTCCCGCGGCTCCCCCCTCGCGCTGACCCGCCCGACGAGGTGCCCCGAGATGACATAATCCATGACGGCCCTCCCACCCCGGACCCCGCTGGCCCGCCCTCCCACGGTGGCGGTCGCCGCCGGCGAAAGCCATCGCCGTCGTGAGCCTGTGGACATCAGGCCGCGGCCTCCCCCCTGTGGACGACCCGGGGTGGCCCGATCGGATGGTTTTGGGCAGGCCCCTGTCCGAAGCGCGGCGGGGGTGTCTATCGTGGCGGTGACGTGCGAAGCAGGGCGCGCGTCCGGCCCGTGTGGGCTGGTTGTCCGGCAGGAATCGAGACAGTGGTACACCCCAGAGCCTCGCGCTCCTCGGCCCGGTGGGCCGCGGGGGCGATGATGACCGTGGTCCTCGGCGTCATGACGCCGACCGTCGCCACCGCCGACGACCCCACAGCCACCCCCACCACGACCCCGAGCCCCTCCCCCACCGCCCAGGCCACGACTCCGCCCCCGTCCACCCGGGCCCCCTCCCCGACGCCGACCGGCACGCTCGTCCTCCCGCGTCCACCGGCCCCCGACGAGGGCCACGCCGAGCCGGACTACCCCGCCCCCCTCGCGGGCACCTTCCTCCTCTCCCAGATCGCCGAGGCCGACCGGATCGCGGGCGTCCTCGAGTCCTCGAACACCCAGGTCGCCGCGGCGATGCGGGTGATGGACCGCCTCTCGGACCGCTCCAACGCCCTCCTCGAGTCACTCGTCGAGGCCAAGGACACCGAGCGGGCGGCGACCGAGGAGGCCACGACGGCCCGCGCCGAGCTGGCCCGCCTCGAGGCCCGCCTCGAGGCGGCCCGGGCCATCGTCCGCGACTGGGTCTTCGACGTGTACTCCAGCGGCGGCGGCGACTCCGACATCTCCGGGATGCTCGACGCCCTCCAGACCTCGCCGGACCAGGTCGGCGACCCGCTCGGCGACCTCTCCTACATCACCGAGCAGCGCACCCGGGCGCTCCAGGACGTCCGCATCCTCACCGCCGAGCAGGTACGGCTCAGTGCGGTCGCCGACGAGGCGGAGGCCCAGGCCCGCGCGGCCCGCGAGCAGATCGAGGCGGACAAGAAGGCCCTCGACGCCGTCATGACCACCCAGCGCGAGAAGATCGGGGCGCTGCGCCGGCTGCAGATGGCCGAGGTCGAGAAGGCCGGACCCGTCGCGAGCATCCTCGTCGGGGCCCGCACGCCGCAGGCACGCGCCTCCGTGGCGAGGCTGCGCGACGCGCTCACGGCCTCGGTGGTCGAGACCGCCGACATCGGCAAGCCGTGCTCGGACGACACCCGGCTCTACCCCAACGGGATGCTCCCCGCGAGCGCCCTCTGCCCGGTCTGGGGCGCCGAGGGCGCACGCCTGGCCCCGGACGCCGCCGCCTCGTTCACCGCGCTGAGCAAGGCCTACGCGGCCCAGACCGGCACGCCGCTGTGCATCACCGACTCCTACCGCTCGCTGCCCGAGCAGGTCGCCGTCAAGGCCACCCGCGGGGCCTTCGCCGCCACCCCGGGCACCAGCCGCCACGGCCTCGGTCTCGCCGTCGACCTCTGCGGCGGCGTGCAGGACTTCAGCGCGGCGGCGCACCGCTGGATGCGCCAGAACGCGCCGCTCTACGGCTGGTTCCACCCGTCGTGGGCCTCCGCCGGCGGTTCGCTCCCCGAGCCGTGGCACTGGGAGTACGCCGGCTGACGCCGACCGCCCGCCGACCCCGGCGGGTGTCGCCTCTCAGGCCACGGTGTGCTCGCCGTGCTCCTTGACCGGGAGCATGACGGCGAAGCCGGCGGCGAGGATGAGGACGATCCCGAGGATCCCCCAGTACTGCGTGTTCTCCGCGCCGGTGACGAGCGCCCCGAGCGCGATGAACAGGCCGAACGCCGCCGGCGACAGGAACGAGACGACCCGGCCGGTCGTCGCGTAGAGCCCGAAGATCTCCCCGCCCTTGCCCTCGGGGATGAGCCGGGCGAGGAAGCTGCGGGAGGCGGCCTGGGCCGGCCCGACGAAGACGGTCATGAGCAGCCCGAGGACCCAGAACACAGCCGTCCCTCCGCTGTGGAGGACGAAGATGAGCACGCCGAGGACGACGAGCGCGCCGAGCGAGATGAGGATGACGCGCTTCGGGCCGAGCCGGTCGTCGAGCATCCCGAAGAGCATCGTCGCGACCCCGGCGACGATGTTGGCGACGGCACCGAAGACGATGACGTCGCCCGCGGACATCCCGAACGTGCCGGCCGCCAGCACGGCGCCGAACGCGAACACCCCGGCCAGCCCGTCGCGGAACAGCGCCGAGGCGAGGAGGAAGTAGACGGTGTGCCGGGACACCCGCCACAGCCCGGTGATCGAGGCCCAGACCAGCTGGTAGGAGCGGACGACGCCGACCCGGGGCGCCCGCCCGGTCGGCCGGTCCTTGAGGACGAGGAACGCCGGGATGGTGAACAGCAGGGTCCAGACGCCGCAGACGATCATCGACACCCGGATGTCGAGGCCGTCGTCGCCGGTGACGCCGAACAGGCCCACGTCGGGCTTGATGAAGAGGAAGTAGATGAGGAGCAGGACGACGATGCCGCCGAGGTAGCCCATCCCCCATCCGAAGCCGGAGACCCGGCCGACGGTCCGGGAGGTCGCCACCTGGTCGATCGTCGAGTTGTAGTTGACCCCGGCGATCTCCGAGACGACCGACCCGACGGCGAGCAGCCCGAGGCCGACCCAGAGGTAGGCGGGTTGCGGCCGCACGACGAAGAGGGCGGCGGAGAGGACGGCGAGGGCCCAGGTGAGCAGCCGCAGGTTACGGACCGTGCGCCCGGAGCGGTCCGAGTTCTGGCCGAGCACGGGCGCGAGAAGGGCGACGAAGAGGCCGGCGAGGGCCGTCGAGACCGCGAGCGCCGTCGAGGTCCGGTTCGTCGCGCCGAAGGAGCTGCTCGTGATGTAGACCGAGAACACGAAGGTCGTGATGACCGTGTTGAACGGCTGGGTGCCCCAGTCCCACATCCCCCAGGCGAGGACCCGGCGTTTCACCGTGGGCGGGGCGACGTCGAGCGCCGCGGGGCCGGTGAGGTCGGCCGGGACCGTGGAGGGCGTGCTCACGAGGCGAACGGTATCGACGCGGGGCTCCCCTGCGGGGACGCAACGCGGCAAGTCACCCGGTCGACGCGCCCGGGGGCGGGGTGTGACACGCCTCACGTGTCCCGTAGGCATCCGTGGCGGGACGGAACAACGAACTCCCGTTGCACGTTCTCACCCGCAGACCCGACCGAGAGGACCCCGGTTCGGGACGCCACAGACCCGGGAGTACACCATGGCAGAACGCAGCCTGCGCGGCAGCCGACTCGGCGCGCTGAGCATGGAGACGGACGAGAACGTCGTCCCGTCGGAGCGTCGCATCACGACCTACCTGTGCCCCAACGGGCACACCATCGAGCTCCCCTTCTCCGTCGAGGCCGACGTCCCCGCGACGTGGGAGTGCCGGTGCGGCGCCGAGGCCAAGCTCCAGGGCGGCGGCCCGCAGCCCGAGCCCAAGCCGGCCAAGCACCAGCGGACCCACTGGGACATGCTGCTCGAGCGCCGCTCGATCCCCGAGCTCGAGGAGCTCCTCGAGGAGCGGCTGACGCTGCTCCGCGAGTCGCGTGGCGAGAAGGTCCGCAAGAAGACCGCCTGACCTCATGCCTCCGGCGTGCCGGGTGCCCCCACGGGCGCCCGGCACGCCGCCGTCTCCGCCCTGGCTGACACACAGCGCCGGGCGTGGGATGCCGCCCCGGCGCGGGTCACTCGTCGACGACCTCGCCCTGGATGACGTCGGGCGGCCCCTCGTCACCCCGGCCGCCCGCCCCGGAGGTCCCGGTCCCCGGCCCCGGTCCCGGCCAGTCGCCGAACGGGCCGAGCAACCGCCTCGCCACCGCGGCCTCCAGCCAGCGCCGGGTGATCGGCCGGGTGACCGGCAGGATGAAGAAGAAGCCGGCGATGTCGGTCACGAAGCCGGGGGTCAGCAGCAGGGTCCCGCCGATGAGCACGAGGGCCGCGTCCGCGAGCTGGCGGCTCGGCATGCTGCCGCTGCGCAGCGCCTCCCGCAGCGCCGTCCAGGCCCGACCGCCCTCCCGCTTGACGATCCACGCGCCGAGCAGCGACTCCAGCACGAGCAGCAGCAGGGTCTGCCAGCCGCCGATGGCCCGGCCGACCGCGACGATGACCGCGATCTCGACCACGGGGACGACGAGCAGGGCGAGGAAGACCCAGCGCAGCACCCGCGGCCGCCGTGCGCGGGCGGCGTAGGGGGTCGCGCCGGAGCGGCTCACAGGTCGTGCCACCTCGGTTCGCGGCGGACGAGCTCGCGGACCTGGTGCGCCCGGTGCCGGACCCCCCAGCCGGTGATCCGCCGCAGCGACTCGGTCATGATCGCCCGGCTCATCTTCGAGTCCCCGACCTCACGCTCGACGAAGGTGATCGGCACCTCGACGACCCGCAGCCCGGACCGCACCGCCCGCCACGTGAGGTCCGCCTGGAAGCAGTACCCCTGCGAGGCGACGTCCTCGAGGCCCATGGTCCGCAGCGCGTCGGCCCGGTACACCCGGAAGCCGGCGGTCGCGTCGTTGACGGGCATCCCGAGGAGCACCTTGACGTAGACGTTCCCCCCGACCGAGAGCGCCTTGCGGTGCAGCGGCCAGTTGACGACCCGTCCGCCGCGCACCCAGCGTGACCCGATGACGGCGTCGGCGTCGTCGGCAGCGGCGAGCAGCTCGGGCAGGTGCTCCGGACGGTGCGAGCCGTCGGCGTCCATCTCGACGACCGCGTCGTAGCCCTCGTCGAGGGCCCAGCGGAAGCCGGCGAGGTAGGCGGCTCCGAGGCCCTCCTTCCCTGCCCGGTGGATGACCCGGACCCTGGGGTCC
>DASSQJ010000149.1:0-18182 GCA_035702545.1 Phycicoccus sp. | reverse complement strand
TCCTCGCGTTCGCCCAGGGATGCGACGACTACGTCTCGCTGGCCTCGGGCGACGTACTCCGCGCCCGCCTCCACGCACTGGCGGCCCGGGGTCGGCCCCGAACCGGCGAGTGCGCCCTCGAGTTCGGCGGCCTGCAGCTCGACACCCACCTGCGGACGGCGACCGTCTGGGGATCCAGGGTCTCGCTGACCCGCATCGAGTTCGACCTGCTCCGTGCACTGCTCGCCGAACAGCGACGCGTCATCCCCCGACAGGAGCTCCTCGAGGTGGGATGGGGAGGCTGCGAGCGGCGTGACCACGTCCTCGACGTCCACATGAGCCGTCTCCGGACCAAGATCATGCGAGCCGGCGGACCCAAGGTCGGGGAGCCGGTCCCCGGGATCGGGTACCGAGTCGGGATCGCCCTCGCCGCCTCCGCGGCCGGGCTGGCGCAGCTCGTCGCCACCGCTACCTGAGCCATCCCACGCGGACGTGGTTCGGCCGACGCGGGGTGCTCGACATACCCTCGGGGGGTGCGCATCGACGTCTGGTCCGACATCCTCTGCCCGTTCTGCCACCTCGGCCGGCGGCACCTCCAGCTCGCGCTCGAGCAGTTCGAGCACGCGGACGAGGTCGGCGTGGTCTGGCACTCCTTCCAGCTGGACCGGAACGCGCCGGCCGTGGACGACACCCCGCAGGTCGAGCGGGTCGCCGAGAAGTACGGCACCGACCGCCACCGAATGGTCGCGCAGCACGAGCTGATGGCGCGGGACGCCGCCGCGGTCGGGCTCGACTTCCAGTGGGAGCGCCTCGTCGGCGGCAACTCCTACGACGCCCACCGGCTCGTCCACCTCGCACGCTCCCTCGGCCGCGAGGACGAGGTCACCGACCGAGTGTTGCGGGCGTGGTACTCCGAGGGCGCCGCGATCGGCGACCACGAGACCCTCGTGCGGCTCGGGGTGGAGGGCGGCCTGGAGGAGACCGCGGTCCGCGAGCTCCTCGCGAGTGACGACTTCGGCATCGACGTGCGGACCGACGAGGCGTTGGCGGCCCAGATCGGCATCAGCTCCGTCCCGACCTTCGTGCTCGACCAGAAGTACGGCGTGACCGGCGCCCAGCCGGTCGAGGTGCTGCTCGGGGCCATCCAACAGGTGTGGGACCTCCAGGGCACCGAGCCCGAGCCGGCCTCCGCGGCCGGCGGCTGCGGTGGCGGATGCTGCGGAGGCGCGTGCGGCTCCGACGGCGCGGCCGAGGAGACCGTGGCCGCCGGCGAGGCCGCGGGGTGCGGCTGCGGCAACGGCGGGTGCGGCGGGGTCTGCGAGCCTGAGGCTGACGAGGCGGTCGGCGCCACCTGCTGACGGTCTGACGCCCCGGCCGGGAGCCGGCCCCGGGTACGAGGACACCCCGCGTACCTGGAAGAGCCCACCTGCCCTTGCTGCATTCCTGCCCTGGGGGAGTTCAGCGGGGTACCACCACGCGGGGTGCCGTGGCCGATCCTACGGGCGCGCGAGCCGGGGGGCGAAATCCGTGCTCAGGGGCCGCGGATGGTCCCATCGGGCGGTTGACGCCCGTTCCGCGACGCCGCGAGGATGGGGTGCTCTCGCCACGTGACCGCCGTCACACCCGTGGACAGGTTCGACGTCCGCGGCTTCACAGGTAACGGCCCCCGGGGCGGACTGCCCGGGGGACGGAGGGAGACACACGCATGACCAGATCGAGGCTCCTCGCCGCGTGCGGCGCCGCCGCGCTCTCGCTGTTCCTCATCACCCCGACCACGGCGTCGGCGCACGACAGCCACGGCAGCACGACACCGTCGCCGATCGTGCGATCCAGCGCCCTGGCCGCGCCGTTCAACCTCGACGTGTCCACGGGCAAGGTGTACGTCGCGGACGGCGGCCTCAACCTCGTGGGCCGCCTGAAGAGCGACGGCTCCATCGCGACGGTCGCGGCCGACCAGCCAGGGACGTCGGGGGTGGCGTGGTCGCGCGACCGCCGCCGGATGGCCTTCACGACGACCGTGTCGGACCCGGCGACGTTCGAGAACGCCGAGAGCGGCCTGAACATCTGGGGACCCAAGGGGAAGAAGGTCTACGCCGACACCCACGCCTACGAGGTGGCGAACAACCCGGACTCGGTCAACCACTACGGGATCGACAACCCGAGCCAGTGCGTCATCGACGCTTTCACCGCCGCGCAGTTCCCGTACGACTACATGGGTGCAGTGGACTCGCACGCGTACTCGGTGGCGGCGTGGGGCGACCGGTGGGTCGTCGCCGACGCCGGCGCCAACGCCCTCTTCACCGTGAAGAACAATGGCATGGTCCGGACGCTGGCCGTCTTCCCGCCGCAGCCGACGACGATCACCCCGGAGATGGCGGCCGCGCTCGGCCTCCCCGACTGCGTCGCCGGAGTCACGTACAACTTCGAGCCGGTGCCGACCGACGTCGAGGTCGGCAGGGACGGCTACCTCTACGTGACGACCCTGCCAGGCGGACCGGAGTCACCGGTTCTCGGAGCGCGAGGTGCGCTGTGGAAGGTCAACCCGTGGACCGGGAAGATCAGCAAGGTCGCCGACGGCTTCCTCGGGGCGACCAACCTCGCGATCGGCACGCACGGCGAGGTCTACGTCGCCGAGCTGTTCGCCGGGCAGATCTCGGTCGTCCGCCACGGCAAGGTCACGCCGTACCTGAGCCTTCCGGGCGTCGTCGCGGTCGAGACGAGCCGGACGGGGGCCCTGTGGGCCGGCACTCTCGGCAACGAGGACCCGCCGGCGCCCGGGACCATCGTCCAGGTCACCGGCGGCAAGGCCCACTGGGAGGGGTCGGTCCACCGCTGACCAGCCTTGCCCGACCGCCTTTCCCCGACTTCGTATGCCGCATGCCGCGAAACACGCCGTGTTGCCCGGCGCCGGGTATACGAAGTCGGGGAGGGCGGGACGGGAGCCGGGCCGCGGTGGCGGCGATTCGGTCACCGCGCGTGGCTCTAGTAACCTCCTCCGCGGAGGATTCGCATAGTGGCCTAGTGCGCACGATTGGAAATCGTGTTGGGGATGAAACCCCTCGCGGGTTCAAATCCCGCATCCTCCGCCAGGCGACGAAGGCCCCCCGAGCATGCGAGGGGGCCTTCGTCGCGTGCGGGGGGCGGGATGCCGGGAGCTGGGCCGTGGAGCGAGGGACGAGCTCACTGGCCCGGCGGGTCCCGCATCCTCCGCCAGCCGAAGAGCCCCGCACCCGCGGGGCTCTTCTACGTGGTGGGGACCGGGACGGGGCCGGTCGACTCGCGGACGACGAGCTCGGTCGGCAGCAGTCGCCGGAGCGTCTCGACCGGCTCGCCGGCGAGGCTCGCGAGGAGGACGTCGACCGCGGCGCGGCCCTTGTCGCCCACCCGCTGCCGGACGGTCGTCAGGGCCGGGCGGTACGTCCCGGCGAACGAGGCGTCGTCGAAGCCGACGACCGAGAGGTCCTCGGGGACACGCAGGCCCAGGTCGTCGGCGGCGCGGACGGCCTGGGCCGCGAAGACGTCCGAGAAGCACAGGAGTGCGGTGGGCCGGTCCTCGCGCTCGAGGAGGGAGCGGACGGCCGCGTGCACCCCGGCCGCGGGCCGGAAGTCGGCGCGCACCTCCGCGGGGGTGATCCCCGCGGCCGCGAGCGCGTCGCGCCAGCCCAGGTTGCGTTGGAGCGCCGGCTGGTTCTCCGCCGTCCCGGTCGAGGCGAGGTTGACGAGTCCGACGCGCCGGTGGCCGAGGTCGACGACGTGCTCGGCCGCGGCCCGGGCCCCGGCGCGGTCGTCGACGTTCACCGACGGCACGCCGTCGGTGGGGACCTGGTCGACGGTGACGACCGGCGTGCCCCGGCTCCGCAGCCGCTCGATGTCGGCGGCGCCCTGGCCGCAGACGTAGACGATGGCGCCGTCCATCGGGAGGTCGCCGCGGGAGTCCGGGTGGTCCCCGGTGGTGGGGACGAGGGTGAGGGCGAGGGAGCTCTTGGCGAGCTCGTCGCCGACCGCGACGAGGAACTCGGTCGCGACCGGGTCCCCGAAGACCTCGCCGAGGCCGTCGCTGAGCAGCAGGCCGACGGTGCCGGCGCGACCCCGGGCCAGCGCCCGGGCGCTCGGGTCGGGCCCCCCGTACCCGAGGTCCTGCGCTGCCTCGAGGATGCGGGCGCGCAGCGCCTCGGACAGCTTCTCCGGGCGGTTGAACGCGTTGGAGACGGTCATCCGGCTCACCCCGACGGCGTCCGCGACGTCCTGGAGGGTCACCTTGCCCATTCCGCCTCCTGCCGCCGCCGGGATGCCGCCGGGTCCGTGCCCGGGCCGGCGACCCCGATCATGCCGCGTGGTAGCGGGCTCCCTCGACGAGGGTCGCCTCACGCGGCTCGACGCGCCGCGCGACGGCGTGCAGGACGCGGCCGGTGCGCAGGCGCAGCCCCGCCACCCGGGTGGGTCGGGGCGCGACGACGGGCGCGTGCGGAAGTGCGCTGAGCGCGGTGCCACGAGCGGTGGCGACGACGATGCGGTTGACGAGCGGTTCCATGGGTCCTCCTTGGTGTATACCGGTAAAATAGCAGTCGTTGGTTTACCGGTCAAATGCGAGACTCGACGGTGCGCCGCCCCCCGGACCGTCTCCCCGCTCGCCGTCAGCCGCGGTCGCGGTACCGACCCGGTGGGATGCCGACCAGGGCCGTGAAGTCGCGGGTGAAGTGGGCCTGGTCGTACCACCCGTACTCGTGGGCGAGGTCGCTGAGGGCCCCGTCGTACCCGGCGTCGAGCGCGTCCACGACGTCGTGCATCCGGTACCGGGCGAGCACCCACTTCGGCCCGACGCCGACGTACTGGGTGAAGAGGCGCTGGAGGGACCGTACGGTCGTCGAGTGCCGGTCGGCCACCTCGGCGACGGTGAGCAGGGTGCGGTCGGCGAGCATGTCGGCGACGATGCCGAGGAGGGTCCGGTAGCGGTCGTCCGGGCCGCGGGTCAGCCGGCCCAGCCCGGCCTCCGCCAGCTCGCGCCAGACCTGCGGCTGCCCGACGAGGGACGGGTCCCCGAGCGCGGCCACGAGGTCGTCCGGCAGCAGCCCCCGTGCCGGCACCGACCGGTCGACCCAGACGCTCGCGGCGACACCGGTGAGCGCGCTGAGCCCGCCGGGGCGGAAGCGGACGCCGAGGACCCGGCCGGTGCCCCGCACCTCCACGTCGAAGCGCCTCGTGCACACGCCGGTGACCACGACGGCCTCGCCGAGCGGCACGTCGGGCCGGGGGTGGCTGCCGAGCTCGACCGTCAGGGAGCACGTGGGGTGCGGCAGCACCTCGCTGGTGAAGGACCGGCCCTCGGGCAGGTCCCACGCGAGGGACCAGTGGTTCTCCACCCACTCGCCGACCGCCGGGCCGGCCGGCACTCGCTCGAGGCGGACGTGCCGGGCGAACTCGTCCGGCCGGAGCACCCCGGCGGTCGACGCCGTCGCGTTCGTCCTATCGGGCACCCGGTCAGCCTAGGCAGGCTGGGGGACACCGCACCGATCCCGAGGAGAGGAACTCCCGATGGCCCTCGCCGCCCTGAAGATGGTCACGCTCGACAGCTCCGACGTCCGCCGCGACGCCGGCTTCTGGTCCGCCGTGCTCGGCTGGGAGCTGGCCCACGCCCAGGACGAGTACGCGATGCTCGTCGGCCCGGACGGCCTCGCGATGGGCTTCGGCCTCGTCGAGGGTCACCAGCCCCCCGGGTGGCCGAACGAGCACGGCACCAAGCAGTTCCACGTGGACCTGGCCGTCGACGACCTCGACGCCGCGGCGCAGGCGTGCGTCGACCTCGGGGGCACGCTGCCCGAGGAGCAGCCCGGCGAGACCTGGCGGGTCCTCCTCGACCCGAGCGGCCACCCCTTCTGCCTCACCTTGGCGCAGAACTGGGGCTGAGCCCGGGCCCGCTCGGCGCAGCGGAGCGGCCGCCCGCGGAGGAATCGGTCACGATGCGTGGCGCCGCGTCGCCGCAGGTCGCACGATGGGCCCATGAGCACCGGCGCCTACGCAGCGGCCTACGAACGGTCCATCGCAGACCCGACGTCGTTCTGGGGGGAGGCGGCCCGCGCCATCGAGTGGGTCACCGAGCCGACCACCGTCCTCGACGACTCGAACCCCCCGTTCTACCGCTGGTTCCGCGGCGGACGGCTCAACACCTGCTTCAACGCCCTCGACCGGCACGTCCGCGACGGGCGCGGTGAGCAGGCCGCGCTCATCTACGACTCCCCCGTCACCGGGACGGCGGCGACGTTCACGTACGCCGAGCTCCTCGAGCGGGTCGCCCGCTTCGCCGGGGCGCTCGAGGGGCTCGGCGTCGAGAAGGGCGACCGCGTCCTCATCTACATGCCGATGGTGCCCGAGGCGGTCGTCGCGATGCTCGCGTGCGCGCGGCTCGGCGCCATCCACTCGGTCGTCTTCGGGGGGTTCGCCCCGGCCGAGCTCGCCGCGCGGATCGAGGACGCCGAGCCCAAGGTCGTCGTCTCCGCCTCCTGCGGCATCGAGCCGAGCCGGGTCGTCGAGTACAAGCCGATGCTCGACGCCGCCCTCGACCGCAGCTCGCACACCCCGGAGTCGGTCATCGTCCTCCAGCGTCCCCAGGCCCACGCGGCCGTCGGCGAGCGCGACACCGACTGGGAGGAGATGACGTGGGACGAGGTCGACGCCGACGCCGAGCCCGCCGAGTGCGTCACCGTCGAGGCCACCGAGCCGCTCTACATCCTCTACACCTCCGGCACGACGGGGCGGCCCAAGGGCATCGTCCGCGACAACGGCGGGCACGCGGTCGCCCTGCGGTGGTCGATGGAGAACGTCTACGACATCGGGCCCGGCGACGTGTGGTTCACGGCCTCGGACGTCGGCTGGGTCGTCGGCCACTCCTACATCGTCTACGCGCCCCTGCTCACCGGTGCGACGACGGTGCTCTACGAGGGCAAGCCGGTCGGGACCCCGGACGCCAGCGCGTTCTGGCGCGTCATCGGCAACTACGGCGCCAAGGCGATGTTCACGGCCCCGACGGCGTACCGGGCGATCAAGCGGGAGGACGCCGACGGCGAGCTGATGAAGCAGTACGACCTGTCCTCGCTGCGGACCGTCTTCCTCGCCGGCGAGCGGCTCGACCCCGACACCTACGAGTGGGCCTCCCAGGTCCTCGGCGTGCCGGTCGTCGACAACTGGTGGCAGACCGAGACGGGATGGCCGATCGCCGCCAACCTGCGCGGCCTCGAGCCGATGCCGATCAAGGCGGGCTCGCCGTCGGTGCGCGTCCCCGGCTACGACGTGCGCGTCCTCGACGAGAACGCCGTCGAGGTGCCGCGGGGCACGGAGGGCGCCATCGCCATCAGGCTCCCGCTGCCCCCCGGCACGCTGCCGACGCTCTGGCAGGACGACGAGCGGTACGTCGCCGGCTACCTCTCGGTCTACGACGGCTACTACCTCACCGGCGACGGCGGGCTGATGGACGAGGACGGCTACCTCTACGTCATGGGCCGCACCGACGACGTGCTCAACGTCGCCGGCCACCGGCTCTCCACGGGGTCCATCGAGGCGGCCCTCGCCGGGCACCCCGCGGTCGCCGAGTGCGCGGTCATCGGCGTGGCCGACGACTTCAAGGGCCAGGTGCCGCGCGGCCTCGTCGTCCTCAAGGGCGGCATCGACCCCGAGGCCGAGGGCGAGCGGATCCGGCGCGAGCTCGTCCAGCGGGTGCGCGACGAGGTCGGGGCGGTCGCGAGCCTGCGCCAGGTCGACATCGTCGGGGCGCTGCCGAAGACGCGCTCGGGGAAGATCCTCCGCAAGACGATGCGCGAGATGGCCGACGGGAGGACGCCCACCGTCCCCGGGACCATCGAGGACGCGTCGGTGCTCGACACCCTCGCCCCCGTGCTGCGCCCGGGCGGCTGACCGCCCGGTCCCTGCCGACCCACCTCCGCACGCGGCCGGCGATACCGGCCCGATACCGGCTCCGGCGACCTTCGGGACGCGGGCACCCGCCCGCCCCGAAGGAAGGAATCGCCATGAAGCGCAGCGCCGCCATCGTCGTCACCCTGCTGTCCACCACCGCGGTCGGAGCGTCAGCCGCCGAGGCCGGCGCCTTGCCGCCGAAGACCTCGTTCACCGTCGTGACCTCGTTCGTCACGCAGCCCAGCCAGATCATCGAGGCCGACGGGCCCTGGGCGGACTGCACCGGCGTCGCCGACCTGTCGAACTACGCCAACCAGGTCGCCCCGAGGACGGTCCGGTTCAGCGGCGAGAAGCAGGTCCTCTGCGCGAGCGGCGACGTCGTCATCCACTACGACGCCGACCTCACCTTCGAGAACAGGAAGGGACGGACCTTCGGCACCTGGGTCGTCGTCTCGTCGACGAACCCCAACATCCAGGGCGGTTCGGGCACCGTCCAGGGCGACCCGACCGGCTGCGCCGACTGCATCGTCGACACCTTCACCGGTCGCGTCTACTGACCGACGCCGGAGGCGGCGCGGTCAGTCGCGGGCGTACTTCTCGCGGAACTCGAGGAACGCGTCGTAGGCCCGCGGCCCGTACACGGTCGCGGGTCCGCCACTCATGAGGATGGCGACGCCGAGGGTCTCGGCGACCTCCTCCGGCGAGGCGCCCTTCATGGCCGCGCCACGCGCGTGGGAGGCGATGCAGCCGTCGCACTGCTGGGCGACGGCGATCCCCAGCGCGACCAGCTCCTTGGTCTTCGCGTCGAGGACCCCCTCGGCGAGCGCGGCCGAGTGGGTGGCGCTGAAGCCGGCGTAGACGTCAGGGATGGCCGTGCGCAGCGCCTTCGAGGGGCCCCGCAGGTCCTCGAGGACGCCGATGCCGTGGCTGTGGTCTGAGCTCATGGGTGATCTCCAGAAGATGGTGGTCTGATACCCCTCAGGGTATCGAATGGCGTCGCCCGTCGCGCGGCCGGGCGGTGTCGCGTGCGCCACGTCGAACCAGGGCTCAGAGGTTGAGGACCGCCCGGGCGTAGGCGCACTCGAGGTCGGCGTCGGTGACCTCCCGCCGCTCCTCCGGGGCGGGGCTGAAGCGCACCCGCCAGCCCTCGTCGAGCCGGTCCACGCCGTCGAGCCGGTTGCCGAGCAGCTCGCGGAGCTGGTCCTCACGTGGCAGCCAGATGGCCTGGTCGAGGGTGACCGAGTCCAGGGCCCACTCCGTCGTGCCGTTGAAGCCGAGGACCGACTGGCCCTTGTAGTGGTGGACCTCGACGGTGAGGTCGGAGATCCAGAACACCTCCCCGGTGAGCAGCTCGGCGTCGATGACGAAGCGGTCGCCGGCCGCAGGCTGCCAGAGCACGCCGGCGGCGAGAAGGTCACGGGCGAGCTCGACCGAGATCACGGCCCCATCATCACCGGTGGACCGTCCCGGGGGAACCGGAGGTTCGACGAGGCGGGCCGTCGGTCGGGTCGTCCGTCGGTCAGCGCCGGCTGGTCCCGAAGATCGACCGGGTGATCTCCCGCCCGAGGACGGTGCCGGCGGAGCGCAGCATCGACTTGAAGGCGCTGGACTTCACGACCTGCTCGACCACTCCCGGCTCGTTCGCCTGGCGCCGGGCCTCGGCCGCGGCAGCCCGCTCGGCAGCGGCCTGCTCCTTGGCGGCCGCCTTCTCCGCGGCCGCCCGCGCCTTCTCGGCCTCGGCGGCTGCCGCCGCGTCCGCCTTCGCCTTCGCCTCGGCCTGGCTCGCCGCGGCCTCGGCCGCCTCTCGCTCGGCGGTCGCGGCGTGGAGCATCTCGGCTGCGGACTCCCGCTCCTGGGCCTGGCCGTACTGCGCGGTGAGGGGGGAGGCAGCGACGGCGGCGTCGATGACGGCGTCCGGCGACGGCGCCATGAGCGACTCCGGCGCCCGCATCCGGGTCCAGGCCACCGGTGTCGGCGCCCCCTTCTCGGAGAGCACGGTGACGACCGCCTCCCCGGTGCCGAGGGTGGTCAGCAGCTCCTCGAGGTCGTAGGCGGTGTGCGGGTAGGTCCGGACAGCTGACTTCAGCGCGGCCGCGTCGTCCGGCGTGAACGCCCGCAGCGCGTGCTGGACGCGGTTGCCGAGCTGGGCGAGGACGTCGTCGGGGACGTCCTTCGGCGACTGGGTGACGAAGAAGACGCCCACCCCCTTGGACCGAATCAGGCGGACGGTCTGCTGGATGGCGTCGAGGAACTCCTTGCTCGCGTCCGCGAAGAGCAGGTGCGCCTCGTCGAAGAAGAAGACGAGCTTCGGCTTGTCGAGGTCGCCGACCTCGGGCAGGTCGTGGAAGAGGTCGGCGAGCAGCCACATGAGGAAGGTGGAGAAGAGCGCCGGGCGGTCCTGGACGGCCGGCAGCTCGAGCATCGAGACCAGGCCCCGGCCGTCGGCTGCGGTGCGGAGCAGGTGCGAGGTGTCGTACTCCGGGATGCCGAAGAAGGCGTCGGCGCCCTGGTCCGAGAAGGTGATGAGCTCGCGGAGGATGACGCCCGCGGTCGCCGAGGACAGCCCCCCGAGCTCCTTGAGGTCCGCCTTGCCCTCGTCCGACGTGAGGTGCTGCACGACGGCGCGCAGGTCGGCGATGGTGTCGAGGTAGAGCCCCTGCTTGTCGGCGTAGTGGAAGACCAGCCCGAGGCTCGACTCCTGCGTCGCGTTGAGCCCGAGGACCTTCGAGAGCAGGGTCGGGCCGAAGGTCGACACGGCGGCCCGGACGGGTACCCCCTTGCCCTGGCCGCCGAGGGAGTAGAACTCGACGGGGTAGGCGGTCGGCTCCCACGTCATCCCGACGTCCGCGGAGCGCGCGGTGATCTTGTCGTTCGGCTGGCCCGGGCTGGCCATCCCCGAGAGGTCGCCCTTGACGTCGGCGAGGAACACCGGGACCCCCTGCTCGACGAGCTGCTCCGCCATCAGCTGGAGGGTCTTGGTCTTGCCGGTGCCGGTGGCTCCGGCGACGAGGCCGTGGCGGTTCATCGCGGACAGCGGGATCCGGACGGTGACGTCCGGATGAGCGGTCCCGTCGACGACCGCGGCCCCGAACTCGAGCGCCGGCCCGTCGAAGGCGTAGCCGGCGCGGATCTCCTCCACCAGGTCGGTGCTCGTTGCATCGCTCACGGCGGCCAATCTAGCCCGCGCGCGGGCGTCGCACCGGCGGGCGGGCGCGGCATCGACATAGAGTGACACCCGTGATCTTCAAGGCAGTCGGCGACCACCGGCCCTACCCGGACCACGGGTACACGAGTCGCCAGTGGTCGAACGTGCCGCCGCGCATGGTCCGCCTCGACGAGCTCGTCACGACCAAGCGCGAGCTCGACCTCCAGCAGCTGCTCGCCGAGGACTCCACCTTCTATGGCGACCTCTTCGCGCACGTCGTGGAGTGGGAGGGCACGCTCTACCTCGAGGACGGCCTCCACCGGGCCCTGCGGGCCGCCCTGCAGCAGCGGCCGACCCTGCACGCCCGCGTGCTGACGCTCTAGGCGCGGCCGTGGGTGAGTACGCGACCGAGTCCCCGGTCTCGCTGCGCAAGCGCCGCCAGCGTCGACGCGCCCTCATCACCATCGGCACCGTCCTCCTCGGGCTCTTCTTCGCGTTCTGGTACGCCCTCTCCTACTACGAGTCCGACTCCACCGCCGGGACGTCCGGTCCGCCCCCTCCCACCTGCGTGACCCCGGACCCCGCCCAGGTGCAGCCCGAGCAGGTCAAGGTCCAGGTCCTCAACGCGACGAACCGCAACGGGCTCGCTGCGTCGACGGGCACCGCCCTCGCGGAGCGGGGCTTCGTCGTCGCCGCCGTCGGCAACGACCCGGGCCGTCGGAAGGCGCCGGCCGTCGCCGAGCTCCGGTACGGCCCGGGCGGAGAGGCCGGTGCGAAGCTCGTCCTGACGGTCATGCCGAAGGGCACCGCACTGTTCAACGACAAGCGGAAGGCGGGGACCGTCGACGTCGTCCTCGGCGCCAAGTTCACGTCCCTCATCGCCCCCGCCGCAGCGACGTCCAGCCTGCCCCCGTGCCCGACGCCGAGCGCCTCGTGAGCGACGACGCCGGACCGGGCGGCGCCGCGCCCCTCCCCCACGACCCCGCGGACCCGCTGGGCCTCGAGGTGGAGGCGCGTCGGGCCGAGCTCGTCGTCCTCGACCCGACGATGTCCGCCGCCGAGGCCTTCGCGACGATCGCCGACGAGTGCGTCGAGCACTGGCGCACCAACGAGTCGCGGCTGCGCACGACCCGCAGCGTCCGGCACCTCCACCAGACCCGGGTGGGGATCCGTCGGCTCCGGTCCGCGTTCTCGCTGTTCGGCCCGCTCACCCGCCAGGTCCCCGGGGCGGTGCTCGTCGCCCACCGGCTGCGGGCGCTGGCCATGCCGTTCGGCGCTGCCCGCGACCTCGACGTCCTGCTCATCGGCCCCCTCGCCGAGCGCCTCGACGAGGCCCAGCGCGCGCGGCTGATGGAGGACCGCGAGACCGCGTACGACGCCGTCCTCGCCATCCTCCACTCACCCGAGTGGGCTACGACGCGCAGCGACCTCGACGCGCTCCTCGCGGGCAGCGCGGGGTGGCCGGAGGGCGGCCCGGTCCGGGACGTCGCGCGTGCGGCCCTCGAGAAGCGGTCGCGCCGGGTCGTCGGCACCCTCGACCGCCTCCCCTCGATGACCCCCGCGGACCGGCACCGCGTCCGCATCGAGGCCAAGAAGCTGCGGTACGGCTGCGAGTTCTTCTCCGCGCTCTTCCCGGCCCGGGAGCCGCGGGTGGTCGTCGACGAGGAGGGCACGGTCCTCACCGGCGCCCTCGCCCACGCGTGGCTCGTCGAGGAGGTCCAGACCGCGCTCGGGGCCCTCAACGACCACGCGACGGCCGACGCCCTCCTCCACCGGGTGGGCGAGTCGGCGCCGGCGGTCGACGCCGAGGAGCTGCTCGCCGAGGGCATCGCCGCCGTGGAGCGGCTGGCCGCCGTGGAGCCGTTCTGGCGGTGACCGCGAGGGTCAGGCGCTGCGCGCCTCGCGACGTCGGCGGTGGACGACGACCGCGGCGACGACGATGACGACGACCACCACCGCGGAGCCCGCCCCGAGCCAGTGCTCCAGCCTCTTGTAGGAGTGGCCGGCGAGCATCCCGCCGACGACCACGACGGCCCCCCAGAGCAGGCCGCTCGCGAAGTTCGCGGGCAGGAAGCGGTGGTACGGCATCCGGGAGGCTCCGGCGAGGGCCGGGACGACCGCCCGGAGGAACGCCGTCCAGCGGGCGAGGACGACGGTGACGACCCCACGGCGCCGCAACAGGTCCTGGGCCCGCTCGACCTGCGGCCGCCGCGCCGCGAGGAGCCGGTGGTCGAGCAGCCGGGGCCCGAGGTGCCGGCCGACCTCGTACCCGATGCTGTCGCCGACGACGGCGGCCGCGACGACGACGGCGGCCATCGCCGCCAGGTTGGTGTGGCCGAGCGCGACGGTGACGCCGCCGAGGATGGCGGCTGTCTCACCGGGGACGACGAAGCCGACGAACAGCGCGTCCTCGACGAGGACGACGATGCCGACGACGACGTAGACCAGCCAGGCGGGCTCGCCGAGGACACGCTCGAGGATCGCGGTCACGGCTCCAGTGTCGGGGAGGTTGCTGGACGTCCGCTGTGCCCGGCGCGGGTCGCTCAGATGTCCTTGAGCTCGCGGGTCTCGCGGATGACCTCGGCGAACGCCCAGATGACGGCGATGCTCAGGCCGATCATGAGCAGCGACGACCCGGTGGACCGGGGCATGAAGAGGAAGTTCGCCACCGCGGCGACGACGGCGATGACGATCCCGCCGACGAGCCCCCACGTCCGCAGGGTCAGCACGCCGGCGCCGACGACGAGCGCGGCGACGCTGATGATGATGTGGACCCAGCCCCACGTCGTGAGGTCGAACTCGTAGAGGTACTTCGCGGTCGTCGAGAACACGTCGTCCTTGCGCAGGGCGGAGATGCCCTGGAGGAGCCCGAAGATCCCCTGCATCATGAGGATCATCCCGCCGAAGAGCGTGAGCCCACCCGCCCAGTTGGCCTTGGGGTTGTCGACGATCGACTGACGCCTACCGAGCTCCGACACGACCAGCTCCCTTCTCCGGGGCACCGGCCGGGCAGCGACGTCGTCGCGACCACCAACGGGTCCCACCTGGGGCCCCGGGCCGCCGGCCGAGGGCCTTCCTGTCGCCCACAGCGTTCCGCCGCACAGCGGCGCTGTCAACGAGGCGCGCACCACCCTGTCCTCACACGAGGGACGCCGGCCGGAGCGCATCGACTCCGACCGGCGTCTCCGCTGGTGGATGGCGGTGGCGGTGGGATTTGAACCCACGGAGGGCTTGCACCCTCACACGCTTTCGAGGCGTGCTCCTTAGGCCGCTCGGACACGCCACCGCCGGAGAGGCTACCCGAGCCTCCGCGCCCCTCCGAAATCGGCGGCAGGCCGGGGTCGTCAGGAGCGGTGGCCGTCGAAGAAGCGCCGGACCAGCTCGCCGCACTCGTCCTCGAGCACGCCGCCCACGACCTCGGCGCGATGGGTGGCCCGACGGTCTCGCGGGACGTCCCACACCGATCCGCACGCGCCGAGCTTGGGGTCCCACGCCCCGAACACGACCCGCTCGAGCCGGGACAGCACGACGGCGCCGGCGCACATGGGGCACGGCTCCATCGTCACGACGAGGGTGCACCCCTCGAGCCGCCAGGTGCCGAGCCGGTCGGCCGCCTCCCGGACGGCGAGGACCTCGGCGTGCGCCGTGGGATCGGCGTCGGCCTCGCGCCGGTTCCATCCCTCGCCGAGCACCTTGGCATCGGGGCCAAGCACGACCGCCCCGACGGGCACGTCCCCCTCGCCCGACGCCCGCTCCGCGAGCTCGAGGGCACGTCGCATCGCGGCAAGCCAGCGCGGATCGGGGGGTGAGGCCACGGAGTAAGTTTCACCCATGCGCGTCATCAACCCGGACCACCGGCTCATCGCCCACAAGCTGACCTACCTCCGGGACAAGCGGACCGACTCGCCGACCTTCCGCCGCCTCGCGGAGGAGCTGATGACGCTGCTCGCCTACGAGGCCACCCGCGACGTGCGGATCGAGCCGTTCGAGATCGAGACGCCGGTGGCTCCGACGACCGGCATCAAGCTGTCGAACCCCAAGCCGCTCATCGTCCCCATCCTCCGCGCCGGCCTCGGCATGCTCGAGGGGATGGTGCGCCTCCTGCCGAGCGCCGAGGTCGGCTTCCTCGGGATGCAGCGCAACGAGGAGACCCTCGAGGCGGTCACCTACGCCAACCGCCTCCCCGACGACCTCTCCGGCCGCCAGGTCTACGTCCTCGACCCGATGCTCGCCACCGGCGGTTCGATGGCCGACGCCATCCGCTACCTCGTCGACCGCGGGGCCGACGACATCACCGCGGTCTGCCTGCTCAGCGCGCCCGAGGGCATCCGGCACCTCGAGGAGTCGGTGGCCTCCATCGAGTGCCCGGTCACGCTCGTGACCGGGGCCATCGACGAGCGGCTCAACGAGGTCGGCTACATCGTGCCCGGCCTCGGGGATGCCGGGGACCGGCTCTACGGCGTCGCGCAGTAGTCACGACACGCCGGGCCGCGTCCCGTTCGTCACACCAGTCACACATCTGGGACGATCGACGTCGAGGCGTGCACCCCCGCACGTCGTCGGTCGCAGGAGGACGTGAGCATGCCCCCGGTCAAGAAGATCGTGATGTGGCTCCTCGTCGTCTTCCTGCTCTACGCCATCCTCACCTCGCCGCAGCAGGCCGCCGACATCTTCGGTGCCGCCTGGCAGGTCGTCGTCAACGGCGTCTCCAACGTCGCCGCGTTCTTCGACCGGCTGATCTCGGGGGGCTGACGTGGCGCGGCGGCCGCGCATCGACCGCGAGCTCGCGCGCTACCTCGTCGACGGTGAGCGGGCCATCGTCGCGGTCCGCCGGCACTGGTTCCACCTCTCCAAGGAGATCCTCCTCGTCGTCGGGGCGGCCGCGTTCGCGATGTGGCTCGACGTCAACACCCCGTCGAACTCCGGCGGGCAGACGCTGCGCAGCGCGAGCCTCCTCCTCTTCTGGGGGTCGCTCCTCTGGCTCGTGTGGAGGGTCCTGAACTGGCGGCACGAGTGGTTCGTCGCGACCGACAAGCGGTTCCTCCTCTTCTACGGCTTCATCCGCCGTCGGGTCGCGATGATGCCGCTGCTCAAGGTCACCGACATGACGTACGACCGCTCGCTCCTCGGCCGGATCGTCGGGTACGGCACCTTCGTCCTGGAGTCGGCGGGCAACGACCAGGCGCTCTCCGAGATCGACCACGTCCCGGATGCCGACGAGCACTACCGCGCCATCTGCACGATGTTGTTCGGCCCGAACTCCCAGGTGCGCTTTCCTCCGGGGTACGGGCCCGGGCCGGAGGGGCCCCCGGGCGACGGTGGCCCCGAGGGCGGCTCGGGTGGAGGGCCGGGGGGGTCGGGCGGGTCGGGTGACGGCGGCGACGACTCGACCGGTCCCGCGGTGATCGTCGGTCCGGGCGACGGTCCGGTCCGGGTGTCCCGGCGAGGCCACCCTCCCGGGCCGGGGCACCAGCCGGAGTCCTGGTACCGGAGCTCCAACCTCCGGGGACCGTCCCGGCTCGGGGACACCGGCGAGATCCCCGTGGTGCGGGTACCTCCCGAGGGGCGCCGCGACGTCCCGCTGTACCCGCCCGCCGAGTGGCTCGACGACTGATCCGGCACCACCGCTCCGCGAGGTAGCGAGGTGAGACACGGGGGTTTCCGCGCGAGATCACCTCGACCGACGGGGGCCTCCTGGGGGTCGAGGTGTTACCGCTCGGATTTCCGCGCGAGATCACCTCGACCGGCGGGCCCTGTCGCTGGCGCGGTCGTCCACAGGTCGCCCCTCCGCGGTCGCCCGTCCACAGCCTGCGCGGTAGGCGTACCGCGGCCCCTGCCGGTCGTGGACCATGGCCGGATGTCGACCCCGTCCCGTCGACCACCGCTCGCGCAGCGCCGAGCGGCAGCCCGCGACCTGTCGCTGCCCTACGAGGGCGTGGTCTCGCGGACCCTGCTCCGCGGCGTCGGCGTCGACCGCGGGATGGTGGCGCGGGAGGTGGCCGCCGGCCGGTGGCAGCTGCTCGGCCGCCAGACAGTCGCGGTGCACACCGGGCGCATCGGGGAGCATGCCCACCGCTGGAGGGCCGTCTGGGAGGTCGGCCACCGCATCGCGGCCGTCGACGGGGTCACAGCGCTGCTGCACGCCGGGATGACCGGATTCGAGGACGCCGTGGTCCACCTCTCCGTCCCCCACGCGGTCCAGGTGGGCAACGTCGACGGAGTCCGGATCCACAAGGTCATCCGCCGGGTGGCCGATGAGCTCGTCACCGCGGGCGTGCCCCGCACCCGACCGGCGGTGGCAGCCATCCGGGCCGCGCACTGGGCGGCCAGCGACCGTCAGGCCGCCCTGCTCCTCTGCCTCCCGGTGCAGCAACGTCTGTGCACGGGCGAACAGCTCGTCGCCGCCCAGAGAGAGGTCAGGGGCCGCACGCGTCGGGCCCTCGTGCGTCAGCTGGTCCACGACGTGGCCGACGGCGCGCACTCCCTCGGGGAGCTCGACGTCGTCGCGGCCTGCCGGCGGCGTGGCCTCCCCGAGCCGAGCCGTCAGGTGGTCCGCCGGCTCCCGGGCGGCAAGGCGTACCTCGACATCCGGTGGGAGGAGGCGAAGCTCGTCGTGGAAGTCGATGCTGCCGGCCACGGATGGGCGCTCCAGTCGGCCCACGACGCGCTACGGCAGAACGAGATCCAGCTCGGCGACGAGCTGGTGCTCCGCATCGACCTCATCGGCTGGCGGCTCACGCCCGACGCGTACGTCGACCAGGTGGTGCGTGCCTACTGGCAGCGGGCCGGCCGGCGCGCCGCATAGCGCACGACGGTCGGCGCGAGGCCGAGCGCCCGGGTCGAGGTGCATCCGCTCCGAATTCGCCGCGACATCACCTCGAACCAGCCGGCGTGGGCGGCGCGAAGAAGCGGTCAGGGGCGCAGCAGCGCCTCGGACGCCCCACCGCTCGCGGCCGTCGACACGCCCTCGACGTCGAGCAGCGGCACGTCGAGCAGGTGGTTGCCCCGTTGGGGGTGCCGCTCGCCGACCGCCCGGCCCTCCGGCGCGCCCTCGAGCGGCAGCTCGAGCTCGAGCACGCCCTTCCCGAGCCGGCCGTCCTCGGGCAGCGCGACGGGGTAGTCGCCGGTGAAGCACGCCGTGCAGAGCCGGTCG
>DASSQJ010000148.1:0-2108 GCA_035702545.1 Phycicoccus sp. | reverse complement strand
CGAGTGGATGGGGGCCGAGCCCCTCCAGCGGGCGATCGCCACGACGAGGACCCGGGAACGCCTGGGCAGCCACCAGGTCGGGGCCGACGGGGTGCTCACGGCGCGGGAGCGCGAGGTGCTCACGCTCGTCGCCGAGGGACTGACCAACCGGGAGGTCGGCCGCCGCCTCCACATCAGCGAGAAGACGGCCAGCGTCCACCTGAGCAACGTCATGGCCAAGCTGGGCGTCTCGAGCCGGACCGAGGCGGTCACGGTCGCCCGGCGGCGCGGCCTGCTCGACCTCGCCTGAGGCGGCAGCCCGGGCCTCAGGCGCCGAGGTGCCAGGTCGGCGCGAATTCCTCAGGCGAGCGGGCCCCCCTCAGGTCGAGCGTCCTCGACGAGCCGATCCGCACGGTGCGGCGGCCGGAGGAGGTTCCGACATGCACGTCTCACTGTCCCGCGTCCGACTCGGGCACTCGGTCGAGGGAGCGGTCCTCGACGGCCGCGACCCGGCATCCGTCGCCGAGGCGGCGGGCTTCAACACGGCGGTGGTCCACCGCCCCTCGCTCGTCGTCGCGGCGACCGGCGCCGCGGACGTCGTCGCCGCCGTGCGGCACGCCGCGCGGGCCGGCGTCCCCGTCGCCGTCCAGGGCACCGGCCACGGGGCCCGCCCCGTGGAGGGCGGGGTCCTCGTCACGACCCGCCGGATGCAGGGGGTCCGGGTCGACCCCGTGGCGAGGGTCGCCCGCGTCGAGGCCGGCGTCCGCTGGCGCGCGGTCATCGACGCCGCGGTCCCCCACGGGCTTGCTCCCCTGTCCGGGTCGTCCTCGGGGGTCGGGGTCGTCGGCTACACCCTCGGTGGGGGGATGGGGCACCTGGGCCGCCGGCACGGCTTCGCCGCCGACCACGTCCGCGCCGTCGAGCTCGTGACGGCCGACGGGGTCCTCCGGCGGGTGAGCGCCGAGGCGGACCCCGAGCTGTTCTGGGCCGTGCGGGGCGGCGGCGGGGCGTTCGGCGTCGTCACCGCGCTCGAGGTCGGCCTCGTGCCGCTGCCGGAGTTCGCCGGCGGGACGCTCGTCTTCGGGCCCGCCGCGGTCGAGCCGGTGCTGCGCGCCTTCGCGCGGTGGGCGCCGACCCTCCCGGAGGAGGCTGCTGCCTCGGTCGCGCTCCTGCGCCTGCCCGCCGCCCCGGACGTGCCGCCGCCGATGCGGGGTGTCGTGACCCTGGCGCTCCGCTTCGCCCATGCCGGCCCTGCGGCCCGCGCCGAGGAGCTCCTCAGGCCGATGCGCCGGGTCGCCGCGCCGGTCCTCGACTTCTTCGGGCCGATGTCCTTCGCCGCCGTCGACGGGATCCACATGGACCCCACCGAGCCGATGCCGTCCGTGGCGCGCGGCGCGCTGCTGCACTCCGTGCACGGCGGGCCGGTGGACGCCCTCCTCGCCGTCGCCGGCCCCGAGGTGGAGGCACCCCTCGCCATGGTCGAGGTCCGGGTGATGGGTGGTGCCCTCGGCCGTCCCGCCACCGTCCCGAACGCCGTGGCGGGGCGCGACGGTGCGTTCTCGCTCGTCGCCGTCGCCCCCGCTCCCCCACCGCTGCGCGACACCGCCGACGCCGTGACCCGTCGGGTCCTCGACGCCCTGGGCCCGTGGTCGCTCGACACCTCGCTCCTCAACTTCGCCGGTCCGGAGCGCTCCGCCCACCGGATCTGGGAGGCGGCGACCCTGGAGCGACTCCGCCGCGTCAAGGCCGCGGTCGACCCCGAGCACCGGTTCGCCGGGCTGCCCGGGACGGGAGGCCTCCGATGACCCGCCCGGTCGTCGTGACCGCTCTCGGTGACGGGCATCGGATCGGGAACGTCGAGTTCCTCGCACGGACCCTGGACACGCCCTACTTCAACCTCGGGGTCGTCGCCCTGGCCCCCGGCCAGCGGGTGCCCTCCCACGTCCACCGCGGGGAGGACGACTCCTTCCTCGTCCTCGAGGGGACGCTCAGCGTCGTCCTCGGCGAGGAGGGCCGGCACGTGGAGGCGGGGCCGGGCACCTTCGTCCTCGTCCCCGAGGGCACGCCGCACGCCATCGCGAACGAGGGGACCGAGGAGGTGCGCATCCTCAACATCCATGCCCCGGGTG
>DASSQJ010000147.1:0-19187 GCA_035702545.1 Phycicoccus sp. | reverse complement strand
GCCGGCGGACGAGCTTGTCGACGAGCAGGCCGGCGACGGTGTCGACGTCGAACGGCTCGTCAGGGTCCTCCTCGGCGACCCGGGCGTGGAAGACGACCTGGAGCAGCACGTCGCCGAGCTCCTCCGCGAGGTGGGAACGGTCCCCCGCCTCGATGGCGTGGAGCACCTCGTGCGCCTCCTCGACGAGGTAGGGCGCGAGCGACTCGTGGGTCTGCTCGGCGTCCCAGGGGCAACCGCCCGGGGAACGGAGCCGGTCCATCGCCGCGACGACGTCGAGGAGCCGGCCGCCCTGGACGTCCCAGGAGCCGACGACGACCTCCACCTCCGGGGGCACCTCGAGCCGGGAGACCTCCGCGGCCACCGCGTCGGCGAGGCCGGGGTCCCCGTCCGCGGACCCGCACCAGACGACGTCGACCTCGGTGGCCAGCGCGACGAGCTCGCGGGCGAGGGCCGGCGGCGCGGCGTCGGCGGCGTACCCCACCGCCACCCCCGCCTCGACGAGCGCCTCGGCGAGCGGCTCGTCCGACGACCGGGCGAGCACCCGGTCCGCGCCCCGGAGCGCCGCCCAGGCGTCGTGCGACAGCAGCCCCGGCGCGACCCGCGGGGAGGTGAGGAGCAGCGCGAGGCGGGCCGGGGTCACTTCCCGGCGTTGTACGGCGTGATCCACTTCGGCAGCGTCACCGACACGCTGGCGGTCTCCGGGTCGAACTGGCCGTAGCGGGGGTTGACGACGATGTGCTGCTTGCGCAACGTGTCGCTGAGCTCGACCGCCTCGGCCTGGCCGAGTGCCCCGCTCTGCTGGGCCTGCCCGAGCGCCGTGGCGAGCCGGATGATCTCGAGCGTGCCCTCGGCCGGGTCGGACACCCCGCGGGTGCTCGACTCCTGCCGGGCCGCCGACTCGGAGGCGACGATGCCGCGCGTCGCGAGGAAGTCGAGGATCACCGGCGCCTGGATGAGCGCGGTCAGCGTCGAGCTCGGCGTGAGCGACTGCTGGAGCAGGGCCGGCTTCATCCCGTTGACCTGGGTCATCGCGTCCTGGACCCGGGTCTCGGGGATCACCGTCCCGTCGACGACGGCGGCACGGTTGGCCTGGGTGCCGCCGCAGCCGGCGGTGACGAGGGCGACGCCGAGGACGAGCGCCGCGGTGACGCGGCGAACCGGGTGGGTCACGAGGTGTCCTTTCACGATGGGGTCGCCCCCGGGGCGGAGGCGGCCGCCACGCGGGCGGCGTCCCCGACATTGTCCATGACCACCGAGCGGATGACGTCGGCGGCCCAGTCGAGGATGGCACGGTCGCGCAGCGGCCGGCCACCCACCCGGGAGGTGCGCGGCGCCGGGACGAGCACGGTGCCCAGGGCGGCCTTGACGATGGACCCCGGGTACAAGCGCTGGAGCCGCAGCTGCTGGCTCTCGCGCAGCTCCACGGGGCCGAAGCGGACGTGGTTGCCCTGGACGCTGACGTCGGCGATCCCGGCGGCCCGGGCGACGGTGCGCAGCCGGGCCACCTCGAGGAGGTTGCGCACCGGCTCGGGCACCGGGCCGTACCGGTCGACGAGCTCGGACTCGATCTCGGCGAGGGCCGGCTCGTCGGCCACCGCCGCGAGCTTCTTGTACATCTCCAGGCGCAGCCGCTCGTGGGGGACGTAGTCGTGCGGCAGGTGGGCGTCGACCGGCAGCTCGATCTTGATCTCCGCCGGGGCCTCCTCGCCGTCGCCGCGGAAGCTCGCCACCGCCTCCCCGACGAGCCGGACGTAGAGGTCGAACCCGACGCCGGCGATGTGCCCGGACTGCTCGCCCCCGAGGAGGTTCCCCGCCCCGCGGATCTCGAGGTCCTTCATCGCGACGTGCATCCCGGAGCCGAGGTCGGTGTGGCTCGCGATCGTCTGGAGGCGGTCGAGCGCGGTCTCGGTGAGCGGCGCCTCCGGCGGGTAGAGGAAGTACGAGTACGCGCGTTCCCGCCCGCGCCCGACCCGGCCGCGCAGCTGGTGCAGCTGGGAGAGGCCGAGCCGGTCGGCGCGCTCGACGATGAGGGTGTTGGCGTTGGAGATGTCGAGGCCGGTCTCGACGATCGTCGTGCAGACGAGGACGTCGAAGCGCTTCTCCCAGAAGTCGACGACGACCTGCTCGAGCTTGTGCTCGCCCATCTTCCCGTGGGCCGTCGCGACCCGGGCCTCCGGGACGAGCTCGCGGATACGGGCAGCGGCCTTCTCGATCGTCGACACCTTGTTGTGGACGAGGAAGACCTGGCCCTCGCGCATCAGCTCGCGGCGGATCGCGGCGGTGACGGTCCTCTCGTCGTAGGCCCCGACGTAGGTGAGCACCGGATGGCGCTCCTCCGGCGGGGTCTGCAGGGTGGACATCTCGCGGATGCCGGTCACCGCCATCTCGAGGGTGCGCGGGATCGGCGTCGCGGACATCGCGAGGACGTCGACCGAGGTCCGCAGGGCCTTGAGCTGCTCCTTGTGCTCGACGCCGAAGCGCTGCTCCTCGTCGACGACGACGAGGCCGAGGTCCTTGAACCGGACCTCCTTCGACAGCAGCCGGTGGGTGCCGATGACGAGGTCGACCGTGCCGTCGGCGAGACCGTCGAGGACCGCCTTGGCCTCCCGGTCGGTCTGGAAGCGGGAGAGCGAGCGGACGGTCACCGGGAAGCCGGCGTACCGCTCCGAGAAGGTGTTCTGGTGCTGCTGGACGAGCAGCGTCGTCGGGCAGAGGACGGCGACCTGCTTGCCGTCCTGGATCGCCTTGAACGCGGCGCGGACCGCGATCTCGGTCTTGCCGTAGCCGACGTCGCCGCAGACCAGCCGGTCCATGGGGACCTCGCGCTCCATGTCGGCCTTGACCTCGTCGATGGTGCTCAGCTGGTCGGGCGTCTCGACGTGGGCGAAGGCGTCCTCGAGCTCGCGTTGCCACGGGGTGTCCGGCGGGAAGGCGTGACCCTTGGTCGCCATCCGGGCGGAGTAGAGCCGGATGAGCTCGGCGGCGATCTGCTTGACGTAGCGGCGGGCCCGGCTCTTGGTCTGGTGCCAGTCCGAGCCGCCCATCTTGTTGAGCGAGGGCTGCTCGCCGCCGACGTAGCGGGTCACCTGGTCGAGCTGGTCGGTGGGGACGTAGAGCCGGTCGCCGGGCTGGCCGCGCTTGGAGGGCGCGTACTCGATGACGACGTACTCGCGGGTCGCCCCCTGGACGGTGCGCTGCATCATCTCGACGAACCGGCCGACGCCGTGCTGCTCGTGGACGACGAAGTCGCCGGGCCGCAGCTGGAGCGGGTCGACCTGGTTGCGCCGGCGCGAGGGCATCCGGCGCATGTCCTTCGTCGACGTGCCGGAGCCGCCCGCCGACCCGGTGAGGTCGGCCTCGGTGATCACGGCGAGGCGGGCGCCCGGGGCGAGGAAACCGGGTCCGACCCCGCCCGTCGTGACGGTGACGACGGCCGCCGCGGGCTCGGCGTCCTCGGGGAGGAGGCGGGCCGGGACGCCCTGCTCGGCGAGGACCTCGGCGACGCGCTTGGCCAGGCCCGGCCCCTCGGTGGTGACGAGAACCGCCCAGTCCTGCTCGACGAGCCGGCGCAGCTCGGCCACGGCGTCCTCGGTGCTGCCCCGGAAGGTCGGCGAGACGGTCAGCCCGAGGTCGACGGTGTCGTCCTCGTCGTCCCCGCCGAACGGCGTGAGGTCGAGCCACGGCAGGCCGAGCGCTCGGGCCTGCTCGCGCAGCTCGGCGACGGTGCGGAACGAGGCGGTCCCGAGGGCGGACTGGAGGTCGATGGGGACCGACCCGGCCCCGGCCGCGTTGGCCCAGCCCGCCTCGAGGAACTCCTCGCTCGTCGCGACGAGGTCGTGGGCGCGCGAGCGGACCCGCTCGGGGTCGCAGACGACGACGGCCGCGCCGTCGGGGAGCACCTCGAGGACGGTCTCCATGCCCTCGACGAGGGCGGGGGCCAGCGACTCCATCCCCTCGGCGGCGATCCCGTTCGCGAGCTTCTCGAGCAGGTCGCGGGCGCCGGGCAGGACGTCGGCGAGCTCGGCGGCCCGGGAGCGCACCGCCTCGGTGAGGAGGAGCTCGCGGCACGGTGGCGCCCAGAGGCCGTGCTCGGCGACCTCGAGCGAGCGCTGGTCGGCGACCTTGAACCAGCGGATCTCCTCGACGGTGTCGCCCCAGAACTCCACGCGGAGCGGGTGCTCCTCCGTGGGCGGGAAGACGTCGAGGATGCCGCCGCGGACGGCGAACTCGCCGCGCCGCTCGACGAGGTCGGTCCGGGTGTACGCCGCCGCGACGAGGTCCTCGACGACCTCCTCGAGCGCGACGTCCTGGCCGGCGGACAGGCTGACGGGCCGCAGGTCACCGAGCCCCTTGGCGACCGGCTGGAGGACCGCGCGGACCGGGGCGACGACGACGGCGAGGGCACCGTGGCCGGAGTCCTCGGCCTCCGGGTGGGCGAGGCGCCGCAGCACCGAGAGCCGCTGGCCGACGGTGTCGCTGCGCGGGCTCAGCCGCTCGTGCGGGAGGGTCTCCCACGCGGGGAACAGCCCGACGGCGTCCTCGCCGAGGTGCGCGGCCAGGCCCGCTTGGAGGTCCTCGGCCTCACGCCCGGTCGCGGTGACGGCGAGCACGGGCGCGCCCGAGGGCCGGGGCGCGAGGGCGGCGACGACGACGGCCCGGGCCCCCGCGGGTGCGGCGGCCGTGACCTCGGCGGAGGGCAGGGAGAGGGCCTCGGCGACGCGCGAGGGCCCCGGGAGCGCGGCCACGCGGGCACGCAGGAGGGACAGCGAGGGCATCCCCTCCATCCTAGGCGCGGGTACCGACGGTCCCCGACCCGCGGATCAGCCCTCCGCGGTCGTCCCGACGACGGGGGACTCGAGGTCGTCCGGAAGGGTGATCTCGTCGTCCACCGGCACCGGCCGCTGGGGAGCGGGCGCGCCCGGGTCGGTCGGCTCGGCGCCGGCGCCGGACGGCGACGAGGCGGCCTTGCGCCGCCGGCGACGCCGGTGCCCGCCCTTCTCCGTGCCGTAGTAGCCGTAGGTCTCGTAGCCGTAGACGCCGGCCGTGCGCCCCTGCGGGATGTTGTTGAGGACGATGCCGAACACCCTCGCGTTGACGTTCTCCGCGAGCTGGAGGACCCGCCGCAGGTGCTCCTTGCGGCTCGTCCCCATGCTCGTGACGACGAGCATGCCGTCGACCCGCTGGGCGAGGATCATCGCGTCGGTCACGGGGAGCGCCGGCGGGGCGTCGATGACGACGAGGTACTCCTTGGCGAGCTCGGAGATGAGGTCGCGCATCCGCTCCGAGCCGACGACCTCGCTCGGGTTGTGCGGGATGCGCCCGGCAGGGAGGACGAGGAGCCCCGGGGTGTCGGTCCGCGCGACCGCCTCGTCGAGGGGGACCGCTCCGGAGAGCACCTGGGTCAGGCCGATGCCGCTCGCGACGTCGAAGAGGGTGCCGACCATCGGCCGGCGCAGGTCACCGTCGACGAGGACGACGGGCTCGCCGCGCAGAGCCAGGGCCCGGGCGAGCAGGGCCGAGACGGTCGACTTGCCCTCGGCCGGCTGGGGGCTCGTGACGACGAACGACCGCGGCGCGTGGTCGGGGTCGGCGAACATCAGGTTGGTCCGCAGGTGGCGCAGCGCCTCGCCGACGGCCCCCCGGAGCAGGTCCTCGGAGTGCAGCCGGAGGCGCAGGTCGCGCGAGCGCGGGATGGTGCCGATGAGGCCGATGTCGGTGACCTGGGTGATGTCCTCGGGACGACGGATCCGGGTGTCCAGGCGCATCCGCACCATGACGACGAGGTAGGCGAGGACGGCGCCCACGCCGAAGCCGATGAGGAGGATCTTCTGGACGTCGGGCGAGCTCGGGGTCGTCGGCACGACGGCGTTGGTCACGGGGACGAGCTGGACGGTGTTGGCGTCGCCCTCGCGCCCTGACTCGATGACGGACGCCACCTCGGCGGTCGCCCCGACGACGGCGTCGGCGATGTCCTTGGCCTGCTGGGGCGAGGTGGACGTGACGAAGACCTGGATCCGCGGGGTGTCCGGGGCCACGTCGTAGGAGATGCTGCCCGACACCGCGGCCGGCGACATGTCGAGGCCGAGCTCGGCGATGACCCGGTCGGCGACGAGGCCGCTCTGGGTCAGCGGGGCGTACGCCGCCGCCTTCGAGCTCGCGACGTTGTTCCCGACCGACGTCTCCGCGACCGAGCCACCCCCGGAGCCGACGCGGACGTAGGCCTGGGAGCTGGCGGTGTAGAGCCGAGGCAGCTGGGCGGCATAGGCCGCCGCCGCGCCCACGGCGATGAGGATGCAGAACGCGATGGTCATCCAGAACCGTCGCGCGATCCGCACTCCGTCGAGCAGGGTCATCGGGGTCCTCCGGCGAAGGGGCGAGATTCACCACGGTAGCAACAGGAGCACCACCCGGAATCCGGTTCGGTCCAACGGGGGTGCCCGGTCCCGGCTAACGGGGTGCGTGTACCCGCTGCTGGGCGTCGAGCAGCCCGGCGGTGACGAGCTCCTCGACGGCGTCCGCCGCCTCGGCGACGAGGAACGGCAGCTCCTTGCGCTCGGTCGGGGAGAAGTCGCGCAGGACGTAGTCGGCGGGGTCCATCCGGCCCGGGGGGCGGCCGATGCCGACGCGGACCCGGAGGTAGTCGCGGGTGCCGACGGCGCTGCTCACCGAGCGCAGGCCGTTGTGCCCGCCCTCGCCGCCGCCCCGCTTGAGCCGGACGAGGCCGGCGTCGATGTCGAGCTCGTCGTGGACGACGACGAGCCGCTCCGGGGGGACGGAGAAGAAGCGGAGCAGGGCGGCGACCGGCCCGCCGGACTCGTTCATGTAGCTGTTCGGCACGGCGATGACCGCCGCCGGCCCGGGCACTCCCGCGGGCCCCGTGCCGAGGCGCACCTGGGCGGCGACCGCGCGGGCCTTGTGGCTGCGCAGCGCGGTGCCGGCGCGGGCCGCGAGCTCGTCGACGACCATGGCGCCGACGTTGTGGCGGTTGCCCGCGTAGCGCGGGCCCGGGTTGCCGAGCCCGACGACGAGCCAGGGTCCGGTGTCGGTCACGCCCCCGATGATGCCATCCACGGCGGGGACGACGACGGGGCCCGGTCCGTGCGGACCGGGCCCCGTTCGTGGGGTGCCGGGGCTCAGGCCTCCTCGCCGGCCTCGCCCTCGGCGGCCGCGGGGGCCTCGCCGGCGGCCTCGGCGCCCTCGGTCGGCTCCTCGCGCTCGATGCCCGCCTCGGCCTCGGCCTCGCCGAGCTCGGCCTCGAGCTCCTCGGCGCTCTGCTGCTGGGTCACGTTGACGACGAGTGCCTCGGCGTCGGTGACGAGCGTCGCGCCGTCGGGCAGCTCGACCTGGCCCGCGAGCACCTGGGTGCCGGCCGCGAGGCCCTCGACGGAGACCACGATGCTCTCCGGGATGTGCGTCGCCTCGACCTCGACCTCGAGCGTGGTGTGGTCGACGGTGACGACCGTCTCGGCGGCGGCCTCGCCCTCGAGGTGGACCGGCACCTCGACGGTGACCTTCTCGCCCTTGCGGACGACGACGAGGTCGACGTGCTCGATGACCGGCTTGATCGGGTCGCGCTGGACGTCCTTGGCGAGCGCGAGCTGCTCCTTGCCGTCGAGGACGATGGTGAGCAGGGCGTTGCTGTGCTTGAGCGCCAGCATCGCCTCGTGACCCGGCAGGGTGATGTGAACCGGGGCGGTGCCGTGGCCGTACATGACGGCGGGGATCTTGTGGTCGCGGCGGATCTTGCGCGCGGCACCCTTGCCGAACTGGGTGCGCTGCTCGGCGACGAGCTTGTTGTCGGGCACGGGACTCTCCTGGGGAGGACGGGGAACGGTCGGTCGGTGGTCCTCGACGCGGGACGTGGCACCGGATGCGGCGCGCTCGGCCCGCGGAGCCCAGGGGCGCCGCGTGCCGCCAGCGTCGATCACGGATGGTCGCGGGCCGCTTGCACGGCCACCGGACTCCGTCGTCCGGTGCGACGTCCCTCGCCGAGGCAACCCCCGGAGTCTAGGCGACGGGCGAGGGAAGGTCGAAATCGGGTTGGGCGGTGGCGCCCTCGCGCTCGCGGTCCCGCTCGCCGAGCCGGACGACGAGGACGCCGGCGAGCAGCACCGCGCCGCCGAGGAGCTGCCACACGCCGGGGAGCTCCCCGAGCAGCACCCAGGCGAAGAGGACGGCGAAGAGCACCTCGGTGAGACCGACGAAGGAGGCGAAGGTCGAGCCGAGCTGGCGGGCGCCGACGACGCCGAGGACGTAGGCGAGGGCCGCGGCGACGACGACGAGCTCGGCGAGGGCGACCCAGGCCGGGACGGCCGCTCCCGCGACGACGACCGCGGGGGCACCGACATCCATCGGGAGGACCCCGACGAGCCCGAGCACGCCGAGGATGACTGCGCCGCACGCGAGCCCGAGGGCGGCGAAGGCGAAGGGCGGCAGGGCGGTCTCGCGCGCCGCGAGGACGTAGTGCCCGGCGAGGCCGCAGGCCGCGAGCAGGCCCCAGGCGACGCCGACGAGGTCCGGGCTGGCCTGCCCGGTGACGTCGAGGACGAGGGCGAGGCCGGCGAGGGCCAGGACGATGCCGGCGACGGTGAGCCGGTGCGGCGCCCGACGCGTCAGCGCCCAGACCCAGAGGACGACGAGGACGATGCCGAGGTACTCGAGGAGCAGCGCGACCCCGACGGTGAGCCGGGCGACGGCCTGGAAGTACCCGAGCTGGGCGACCGCGACGGCGAGCGAGCCGTAGGCGGCGGCCAGGGGCAGCTCGCGCAGGAGAACGGCGAAGCGCCCCCGGACCTGCCACAGCGCGACCGGGAGCAGGAGCGTTGCCGCCCCGGCGATGCGCAGGAGGACGACCGCGCCCGGGCTCCAGCCCGCGGAGATGAGCGCCTTGGCGAACGGTCCGGAGGTGCCGAAGGCCGCCGAGGACACGAGCATCGCGACGAGGCCGAGGCCGAGGTGGCGGCGGACCATGTCGACCACGCGGCCTCCTCGGGACGGGGTCCGGACAGCACGTCCGGTCAGGTAAGGGGTGAACTGCTATGTTGGTCCTGACGTTACGGGACGCACCGGTCAGGAGTCAACGTGGTCTTCACCCATGACACGGACATGACGCTGATGCACGCCGCCGCGCTCGCCAACACCGGCCCGGCGCTCGGGGCGGAGGACCGTGAGGACCTGCCCGACCTCGCCTCGCTCGTCGCGTGGATGGACCGGTGGGAGTGGACCGGCGCCCGCCCCAGGACCGAGGATGACGTCGAGGCAGTGCGCCGGCTCCGCCCGCGGCTGCGCACGATCTGGGGCCTGGACGAGGACGGGCTCGTCGAGGCCGCGAACACCCTGCTCGAGGAGGGGCACGCCCTCCCCCGGCTCGTCCGGCACGGTGCCTTCGGCTGGCACGTGCACGCGACGAGCGACGACGCGCCCCTCGCGCAGCGGGTCGCGGTCGAGGTGGGGATGGCCCTCGTCGACGTCATCCGGGCCGGCGAGACCGAGCGGCTCAAGGTGTGCGCGGGCGAGGACTGCGAGGACCTGCTCGTCGACCTCAGCAGGAACCGGTCGCGGAAGTTCTGCGAGGGCACGTGCGGCACCCGCGCCAACGTCGCCGCCTACCGGGCGCGCAAGCTCGCGGGCTCGTCCCACGCCGGCTCCTCCGCGGGCTGAGCGCCCCGGACGTCAGGCGCGGCCGCCGAAGAGGCTCGTCACCGAGCCGTCCTGGAAGACCTCCTTGACCGCCGCGCTGATGAGCGGGGCGATCGAGAGGACGGTGAGGCAGTCGATCTCCTTCTCGGCGGAGATCGGCAGCGTGTTCGTCACGATGACCTCGCGCGCCGCGCAGGCCTGGAGCCGGTCGACCGCCGGCTCCGAGAGGATGGCGTGCGTCGCGGCGATGACGACGTCCTTGGCCCCGTCGGCCATGAGCGCGTCCGCCGCCTTCGTGATCGTCCCGGCGGTGTCGATCATGTCGTCGACGAGCACGCAGACCCGGTCGCGGACGTCACCGACGACCCGGTTGGCGACCATCTCGTTGGGGCGGTTGATGTCCCGGGTCTTGTGGATGAAGGCCAGCGGCACGCCGCCGAGCCGCTTCGACCACTGCTCGGCGACCTTGATCCGGCCGGCGTCCGGCGAGACGACCGCGAGGTGCTCGTCGCCGTACTTGCTCGCGACGTACTCGCTGAGCACCGGGATGGCCATGAGGTGGTCGACCGGGCCGTCGAAGAAGCCCTGGATCTGGTCGGTGTGCAGGTCGACGCAGATGAGCCGGTCGGCCCCGGCGGTGCGGAACATGTCGGCCATGAGCCGGGCGCTGATCGGCTCGCGGCCCCGGTGCTTCTTGTCCTGCCGGGCGTAGCCGTAGAACGGCATGACGACGGTGATCCGCTTCGCGCTGGCCCGCTTCAACGCGTCGACCATGAGCAGGTGCTCCATGATGTTCTCGTTGATCGGGCTCGTGTGGCTCTGGATGACGAAGGCGTCCGACCCGCGGACCGACTCCTCGAAGCGGACGTAGATCTCGCCGTTCGCGAAGTCGTACGCGCTCGTCGGCACGAGCTCGGTGCCGAGCTGCGCCGCGACCTCCTGCGCGAGCTCGGGGTTGGCCCGGCCGCTGAAGACCATGAGCTGCTTCTTCGGACGCTTGCGGATGTTGGCCGACGGCGGGCGGTGCGGGCTCACTCGGCGCCCTCCCCGGCAGCGGCGTCCTCGCGGGTGCCCGCGCCGGCGTTCGCGCCGGTGTCCGCACCGCCCCCCGCGGATCGCTCGCGCGCGGCGGCGGCCGCGGCGGCCGTGCGGGTCCCCGGGCGGGACCGCTCGACCCATCCGTCGACGTTGCGCTGGCGTCCGCGGGCCACGGCGATCTGCCCCGGGTCGACGTCCTCGGTGACGGTCGAGCCGGCCGCGACGTACGCGCCGTCCGCGATGTCGACCGGGCTGACGACGACGGTGTGCGACCCGATGAACGAGTGCCGGCCCACGCTCGAGTGGTGCTTGGCCACGCCGTCGTAGTTGGCGAAGATCGTCCCGGCGCCGATGTTCGCGCCCTCACCGATCGTCACGTCGCCCGCGTACGAGAGGTGCGGGACCTTGGCCCCCTCGCCGACGTCGGCGTTCTTCGTCTCGACGAACCCGCCGAGCTTGGCCCGCGCGCCGAGCCGGGTCCCCGCACGCAGGTGCGTGTACGGGCCCACGGTCGCCCCGGGGCCGATGACCGACAGGTTCGCGACGGCCCGCACCACCTGGGCCCCGTCGCCCACCTCGGTGTCGGTGAGGGTGACCTCGGGCCCGATGACGGCTTCCGTGCCGATGCTCGTCGCGCCGAGGAGCTGGGTGCCGGGGAGGATCGTCGTGTCACGGCCGATGGTGACGTCGACGTCGATCCACGTCGTCGCCGGGTCGACGATCGTGACGCCCTCGCGCATGTGCCGCTCGCAGACCCTCCGGTTGAGCTCCCTCCCGAGCGCCGCGAGCTGCACCCGGTCGTTGACGCCCTCGGTCTGCCACAGGTCGTCGACGACGTGGGCGCGGACCTCCCGGCCGGACCGGCGGGCGACCTCGACGACGTCGGTGAGGTACTTCTCGCCCTGCGCGTTGTCCGTGCCGACCCGGCCGAGTGCCTCGCGGAGCAGGGCGGTGTCGAAGGCGTAGATACCCGAGTTGATCTCGGTGATCGACAGCTCGGCCTCGGTCGCGTCCTTGTGCTCGACGATCCGCTCGACGTGTCCGTCCGGGCCGCGGACGACCCGGCCGTACCCGGTGGGGTCGGCGACGTGGGAGGTGACGACCGAGACGGCGCAGCCCTCGGCGACGTGCGCCGCGGTGAGCTCGACGAGGGTCTCCCCGGCGAGCAGCGGCACGTCCCCGTACGTGACCAGCAGGGTGCCGGAGAGGTCGTCGGGCAGCGCGTCGAGGCCGCACTCGACGGCCCGGCCGGTCCCCTTCACCTCGTCCTGGTCGGCGATGACCAGGCGGTCGTCGAAGCCGGTGCAGAACTCGACGACCCGGTCGCGCCCGTGCCGCACGACGACCTCGACGTGCTCGGCGCCGGTGGCCCGGGCCGCCCGGATGGCGTGGCCGAGGAGGGTGGTCCCCCCGATCCGGTGCAGGACCTTGGGGGTCGTGGACTTCATCCGGGTGCCCTCACCGGCGGCGAGGACGATGACGGCGGCCGGGCGTGGGGTGCTCACGCGTGGTGCTCCAGGGGGTGGGGGTCGGGGTGCCACGAGGACGGCCGTCATGGTACCGCCCGGCCGGTGAGCGGCCGGTTCCGGGCCGGGCCGGATTCGGCCATGATGGGGCCCGCACGCGGCCGGCACCGGTCGCCGAGGAGGACGGAGCCCACCGTGGCGGACGACCTGGCACCACTGCTCGCCGGCTCCCGGGACGGGAGGACCTTCGCCCTCGCCGGGAGCGCCGCGGAGCCGTTCGTGGCAGGTGACATGGTCACCGCCTCACTGCCCGACGGGACAACCGTGCTCGGCCAGCTCCTCGACGTCGGCGACGGCCCGGACGGAGGCCTCGCCGCCAACGGGGTCGTCGTCGGCACCGTCGCCGCGGACGGGGCCCTGGACCGCCGGGCGCGGCCGACGTTCGCCGAGGCCTCGGTCGCCGCGGCGACGCCCGAGCTGCTCTCCGGGCTCCAGGAGGGCGTGGCCGCGGCGACCCGGATCGGGACGTGGCTCACCGCCGGGCGGGAGGCTCCGGCACTGCTGCGCGCCGGGGGCTTCAACCGGCACACCTTCCTCTGCGGGCAGAGCGGTTCGGGGAAGACGTACGCGCTCGGGGTCGTCCTCGAGCGGCTCCTCATCGACACCGAGCTGCGCGTGGCAGTCCTGGACCCCAACGCCGACTTCGTCCGGCTCGACGACGTCCGGGACGGCGCGCGCGGCGAGGACGCCGAGCGGCTCCGGAGCCGGACCATCCGGGTCCTGCGCAGCGACGCCTCCCGCGCGGACGGGAAGGAGCAGCCCCTGCGCCTGCGGTTCCGGACGATGCCGCGCGCCGCCCAGGCGGCGGTGCTCCAGCTCGACCCGGTCCTCGACAACGACGAGTACAACGCGTTCGTCCGGTTCGTCGCCGGGCTCGGGGGCGTCGACCTCGGCGGGCTCCTCGAGGGGCTCCGCGCGGGCACGCCCGCGGAGCAGCAGCTCGCCCGCCGGATGGAGAACCTCGGCCTCACCGACTGGGAGGTCTGGGCACGCGACCTCGACTCCGCCGCCGACGTCGTCACCGGCGGGAGCGGGGTGACGATCATGGACCTCGGCGGCTTCCGGCATCCCGGAGAGCCGGTGGCCGTCGCGCTCGAGGTCGTCGAGGAGCTGTGGGCCCAGCGCGACCGGCGGATCCCGACGCTCGTCGTCATCGACGAGGCCCACAACCTGTGCCCGGCGGCCCCCGAGGGCCCCGTCGCCCGGCTGCTCGTCGACCGGCTCATCCAGATCGCCGCCGAGGGGCGCAAGTACGGGCTCTGGCTCTTCCTCTCCTCGCAGCGGCCGTCGAAGATCCACCCGCAAGTGCTCTCGCAGTGCGACAACCTCGTGCTCATGCGGATGAACAGCCCCGACGACATCGCCGAGCTCGGCAGGGTCTTCGGGTTCGTCCCGCCGGCGATGCTCAGCGCGTCGACCGGGTTCCTCCAGGGAGAGATGCTCCTCGCCGGCCCGATGGCGCCGGTCCCCATGCTCGCCCGGGTCCGCGAGCGGCTCACCCGCGAGGGCGGCAGCGACGTCGCGGTCCCGCTCGCCACCCGGCCCACGCCGTAGCGTCGCGAGTCAGAGGAGGTCGGTGAGCTCGCTGCTCGCCCGGGACCGGACCGCCTCGAGCGCGGCGACGGCGGTCGCGGCCTCGCGGGCCACCGTGGCCAGGCCCTGGCACTCGGGCAGGGTGTGCGTCGAGAGGGCCAGCCGGACGATCGGCACCTTGCTCGGCGCCATCGACAGGCTCGAGACTCCGAGGCCGGTGAGGACCAGCGCGAGCAGCGGGTCGCCCGCCGACTCCCCGCACACCCCGATCGGCACGCCGGCCCGCTGGGCCCCCTCGCACGCCACCGCGACGACGTCGAGGACGGCCGGCTGCCACGGGTCGAGCAGGTCGGAGAGCGCGCCCTGCATCCGGTCCGCCGCCATCGTGTACTGCGCGAGGTCGTTCGTGCCGAGGCTCCCGAAGTCCACCTCCGCGAGGACGTGCTCGGCGCGCAGCGCGGCGCCCGGCACCTCGATCATGACGCCGGCCTTCGGCAGCCCGTTCTCGCGGACCCGCCGGGCGAACCACGCCGCCTCCTCGACGGTCGCGACCATGGGCGCCATGACCCGCACGTCGGCGCCGGTGTCCCGGGCGGCGACGGCGAGCGCCTCGAGCTGCGCGTCGAGCAGGTCGGGCCGCTCGGCGGACAGGCGCAGCCCGCGCCGCCCGAGGGCCGGGTTCTCCTCCGGGCCGAGGTCGGCGAACGCCAGCGGCTTGTCCGCCCCGGCGTCGAGGGTACGCACGACGACCCGGCGCTCACCGAACGGCGCGAACACCTTCCGGTAGATGTCGGCCTGCTCGGCCACCGTCGGGGCACGGTCGGCGGAGAGGAAGACGAACTCGGTGCGGAACAGCCCGACGCCCTCGAGGTCCTGGGCCCCCGCGTGCTCGGCGTCCTGGATGCCGCCGATGTTGGCGAGCAGCGCGACGTGGTGCCCGTCGCGCGTCACGCCGGGGCCGGCGCTCGCCGACAGGGCCACGGCCCGCCGCTCCCGACGCACCCGCTGGGCCTCGACGTGCGCCGGGTCCGGGGCGATGGCCACCTCGCCGGAGTCACCGTCCAGGGCGACCGGCGTGCCCGGCGGGATGCTCGTCGCGCCGGGCAGCTGGACCACCGCGGGGATGCCCATCTGCGCCGCCAGGATGGCCGTGTGGCTCGTCCGGCCGCCGGCCTCGGTGACGATGCCGACGACGAGCGAGCGGTCGAGGGTGGCCGTCTCGGCCGGCGCGAGGTCCTCGGCGATGACGACGCTCGGCTCGGTGAAGTGCGGGACACCCGGGGCCGGCACGCCGAGCACGGCCGCGACCGCCCGCGCCCCGACGTCCCGGAGGTCGGCGACCCGCTCGGCGAAGTAGCCGCCGAGGGCCTCGAACTGGGCCGCGTACTCCTCGACGGCGCCGTCGACGGCGTTCGCGGGGCCCTTGCCGGCCGCGAGCTGCTTCGCCGCGGCCTTGACCAGTCCCTTGTCACGGGCGATGAGGGCGGTCGCCTTGAGGATCTGCTGGGCGGTGTCCTCGGCGTGCCGCGCCCGGCCCTCGAGGTCGACCGCGACGGTCTCGAACGCGGCCCGCACCTGCTCGAGGGCGGCCTCGGGGTCCGGCGCCGCCGGTTCCCCGGCCGGCGGCCGGACCGGCGGTGCGACCTGCACCACCGGCCCGTAGGCCGTCCCGGGGCTGACGCCGATGCCGTGCCTGGTCTCCGTCGCGGCCACCGGTCTCACTCCGCGTCGAGGTCGCGGGAGAGCAGGTCGACGAGGCCGTCGAGGACCGCGTCGGCGTTCTCCCCCTCGGCGGTGAGGACGACCTCCTCGCCGTGCCGGGCGCCGAGGGCCATGACGCCGAGGATGCTCGTCGCATCCACGGGGTCCTCGCCGGGGCGGCCGATCTCGACGTCGAGTCCGGACTCGCTCGCCTGCTCGACGAAGAGGGCGGCGGGCCGGGCGTGCAGGCCGACGGACGAGGCGATGGTGACGGTGCGCTGGGGCATTTCGGTTCTCCTGGTGAGGGTCTGCGTGGAGCGGATGGACGGTGGGTGTGCCGGTGGTCAGACGACCGCGACGGCGTCGACCTCGGCGAGGTTGGTCTCGCGGGCCTTGAGGGCGAGCACGATGCCGGTCATGATGACCACCCCGACGGCGAGGGCCGCGACGAAGAGGAGCGGCTTGCCGATGAGCGGCAGCACCCAGATGCCACCGTGCGGCGCCATGAGGGTGGAGCCGAAGACCATCGTCAGGGAGCCGGCGACCGCGGAGCCGATGACCGAGGAGGCGATGACGCGGACCGGGTCGGCCGCGGCGAACGGGATCGCACCCTCGGAGATGAACGAGGCCCCGAGCAGCCACGCGGCCTTGCCGTTCTCGCGCTCCGGCTCGGAGAACAGCCGCGGGCGGAGTGTCGTGGCGAGCGCCATCGCGAGCGGCGCGACCATCCCGGCGGCCATGACGGCGGCCATGATCTTGTACTGGTTCGAGTCGGCGGGGAGGTTCTTGTTCAGCGCGTCGGTGAGGCCGGCGACCCCGAAGGTGTAGGCGACCTTGTTGATCGGCCCGCCGAGGTCGAAGCCCATCATCGCCCCGAGGATCGCGCCGAGGACGAGCGCGCTCGACCCGGACATCCCGGTCAGGGCATCGGTCAGGGTGTTGGTGAGCCAGGTGATCGGCCGGCCGAGGACGGTGATGAACAGCCCGGCGGTGATGAGGGTCGACACGAGTGGGATGACGACGACCGGCATGACGCCCCGGACGTTCTTGTGGACCTTCCACGAGGCGACCCACTTGGCGACGAAGCCGCCGAGGAAGCCGGTGGCCAGGCCGCCGAGGAAGCCGGCGCCCATCGTCGCGGCGATCGACCCGCCGACGATGCCGGGGACCAGGCCCGGGCGGTCGGCGATGGCGAAGGCGATGAAGCCGGAGAGGATCGGGACGAGGAAGCCGAAGGCCGCGCCGCCGATGACGAAGAGCAGAGCCGCCCACGACGTGAGGCTGGCGACGCTGAAGTTCTGGACGATGTTGTACTGACCCTCGGCGGTCAGGCCGTACTTGACGATCTCGACCGGGCCCTGCTCCCCGATGGCGATGTTGGAGAGCATGAAGCCGAGGGCGATGAGGATGCCGCCCGCTGCGACGAACGGGATCATGTAGGACACGCCCGTCATCAGCCACATCCGGATCCGGGTGGCCGTGCCGACGCCCTCCTCGACCTTGGTCGTCAGCCCGCCGGACGCGCCGGCGGTGGTGGCGGAGGCGGCGGCGGCGCGGGACGGGTCGGCCTCCCACTCGGCGACCAGCTGCTCGGCCTGGGCGACGAGCACCGGGCCGTCGGAGATGCCGCGCTTGACGCCGACGTCGACGGTCGGCTTGCCGGCGAACCGGCCGGCGTCCTTGACGGGCAGGTCGTGGGCGAAGATCACCGCGTCTGCGGCGGCGATCTCGGCCGCGGAGAGCGGGGTCGAGCCGGCGGAGCCCTGGGTCTCGACCTTCATCGTGTGGCCGGCCGCCTTCGCCGCGTTCTCCAGCCCCTCGGCCGCCATGTAGGTGTGCGCGATGCCGGTCGGGCACGACGTCACGCCGACGAGCGTGAGCGAGCGCTTCGACGGAGCGGCGGGTGGGGTGGGCTGCGCCGGCTCGGCCGGAGCGGTGGTGCCGGCCGCGGCGGCAGTCGCTCCGCCTGCGGCGGCGGGGACTGCGGCGGGGGTCTCGTCGAGGCCGACCTCGGCGCTGACGAGCCGGACGACCTCCTCCTCCGAGGTGGCCTCGGCGAGCGCCTGCTTGAAGTCGCTCGTCATCAGTGCCCGGGCGAGTTTGGGCAGCATCTGCATGTGCGCGTCACCGCCGCCCTCGGGTGCCGCGATGAGGAAGACGAGGGTGGCCGGGCCGTCCTTGGCGCCCCAGTCGATGCCGTCGGTGGCGCGGCCGAAGACGAGGGAGGGCTCGGTGATCGCGGCGCTGCGGGCGTGCGGGATGCCGATGCCGCCGGGGAGGCCGGTGGCCATCTTGGTCTCGCGCTCGCGGACGTCGGCGAGGAAGGCGTCGAGGTCGGTGCAACGGCCGGTGGCGACGAGCCGCTCGGCGAGGGTCCGCGTGGCCTCGTGGCGGTCGGCACCGGTGAGGTCGAGGACGACCTGCTGCTCGGTGATGAGGGACATGGCGTTCCTTTCGGGGGTCACGCGCCGAGGCGGCGGGTGCGGTCAGGGGTGCGGGTGAGATGGACGGGGATGCCCTGGAGGTCGCCCGGGGTGGGGACGCGGCTGCCGGGGAGGGTGACGGCCGCGGCGCCCCAGGTGACGGCGGCGGCAAGGGAGTCGGCGGCGCCCTGGCCGCTCGACAGGCCGTGGAGCAGGCCGGCGAGCATGCAGTCGCCGGCGCCCACGGTGGACAGGGGGGTGGTGATGGTGGCGCTCGCGTGGACGAGCTCGTCGGCGGTGACGAGGAGCGCACCGTCGCCGGCGAGGCTGACCGCGACGACGTCGATGCCGCCGGTCACGAGGTCGAGCGCCGCCGCGTGGACGTCGCCGAGGGTGAGCAGGTCGTGCCCGACGAGCTCGGCGAGCTCCTCGTGGTTCGGCTTGACGAGGTGCGGCCGGGCCGCGACGGCGGCGGCCATCGGGGCGCCGGAGGAGTCGACGGCCACCCGGCCGCCCCGCTCGCGAACCCCGGCGACGAGGCGGGCGTAGAGGTCCGCCGGGGCCCCGGGCGGCAGGCTCCCGCAGCCGACGACCCAGTCCGCGTCGTCGGTGGCGTGCAGGGTCGCCGAGAGGAGGGCTTCGACCTCCGCGGGCGAGAGCTGCGGACCCGGCTCGTTGAGCTTGGTCGTCGTGCCGTCGGGCTCGAGGACGCTGACGTTCATCCGGACCGCCCCCGCGACCGGCACGCTGTGGCGCGGGACGCCCGCGGTGTCGAGGAGCTCCTCGAGGAGGTGCCCCTCGGGGCCGCCGACGGGCAGGACGGCGAGGGTCTCGGCGCCCTGCGCGGCGAGGGCACGGGAGACGTTGACGCCCTTGCCGCCGGGGTCGATGCGGCCGTCGGTGGCGCGGTGGACCTCGCCGCGATGCAGGGCGTCGATGACGATGGCCCGGTCGATCGACGGGTTCGGTGTCAGCGTGACGATCATGCCGTCACGACCTCGGGGCCGGCCGCGCGGAGCTCCGCGGCGACGTCGTCGGCGAGGTCGGCGTCGGTGACGACGAGGTCGACGTCGGTGAGCTCGGCGAACCGGTGGAGGTGGTCGTCGCCGGCCTTGCTCGAGTCGGTGGCGACGACGACCCGGCGCGCGGCCCGCACCATCGCGCGCTTGACGAGGGCCTCGGCCTGGTCGGGCGTCGTCAGTCCGCGCCCGGCGGAGATGCCGTTCGTCCCAAGCACCGCGAGGTCGACGGTGACGCCCTCCAGGGCGCGCGTCGCCCACTCCCCCACCGCGGCACCGGTGACGCCGCGGACCCGGCCGCCGAGGAG
>DASSQJ010000146.1:0-2271 GCA_035702545.1 Phycicoccus sp. | reverse complement strand
GGGGGGTGGACCTCGGGGTGGACCCCGGTCCCGAGCTGCTCGACGAGGTGCGCCGCGCTCCGGTGGGCCCCGGTGAGGTCCTCCTCCGGCGCGGGACGGCCCCGGCGTTCGTCTACGTCCCTCTGGGCCCCGGCCTCCTCGTGCGTCCAGGCGGCGGCTACCCGCCGGAGCCGCTGACGCCGTGGGTCCCCGTCGGGACGACCGGCGCGGTGCGGCGCGCCGAGCGCAACGCCGACGTCCTCGCCGAGCGGGCCGTCGAGGTCCTCGTCGTGCCCGCCGCGCGGTACCTCGGGTCGTGGTGGAACCCGCTGACCCCGCGCGACCTGCGTGACCGGTTCACAGCGAGGGAGGTCTGCTGATGACGATGACCGTGGTCGAGCGGGTCGTCGCCCTGCACGACGTGCCGCTGTTCGCGGCGGTGCCGGGCCGCACCCTGGCCGCCGTCGCCGCACGGGCCGTCGAGGTGCCGGTCCGGGCCGGCGACGTCGTCATCGCCGAGGGCTCGGTCGAGGACCACCTCTTCGTCGTCGTCCGCGGCCGCCTGCGGGCGGCGCACGACGGCGTGGTGCTCCGCGACCTCCCGGCCGGGTCGACCGTCGGGGAGCTCGCGGCCCTGGTGCCGGAGCCCCGCTCCGCGACGGTGACCGCGCTCGAGCCGACCCTGCTCCTGCGCATCGACAAGCCGGTCCTCGACGAGCTGCTCGCCGACCGTCCCGAGCTCACCTCGGGGGTCATCGGCACCCTCGTCGCGATGCTGCGCGGCGGGGCGGCGGCCCGGGACGGCCGCGCCCGGTGAGCGGGCCCCGCCACCGCGCCCCCGTGCCGACGACCGGCGCGGGCGCCGTCCGGTGGCTGACGGCGCAGACGTTCGCCTTCGGCGTCACGGCGGCCCTCGTCGGGGTCGTCGCCAACGCGATGTTCCTCGACGCCTACGGCTCGGGGTGGCTGCCGGCCACGTACATCGTCATCGGCGGAGCGGGGGTTGTCGTCTCGGCCGGCATCGCACGGTCCTCCCGGCGCTTCGACCTCATCCCGATCGCGGTGACGGTCCTCGGTGGCATCACGCTCGCCTTCGTCCTCGCCTGGGTCGCGGCGAGGGACGGTGGCGCCTCCTGGGTCTCCGGACCGATGCTCGTGCTCTTCGCCGTCCTCATCCAGCTGGGCTTCGTCTTCGTCGGGATGCAGGCCGGGCGGGTCCTCGACATCGCCGGCATCAAGGCCTCGATGCCACGGATCATGGCCGGCTTCCCCGTCGGGGCGGTCGCCGGCGGACTGGTCGTCGGCCCGCTCGTCTCCTGGCTGGGAAGCACCGAGGGGCTGCTCCTGCCGACGGCGCTCGCGCAGGGGGCGTTCACCGTCCTCGTCCTGCTCACCGGGCGCCGGTACGCCGCGCTGCTCGCCCGACCGTCCGAGCCCGCGCCGCCCACCGCAGCGGAGGAGCGCGGCACGGCGCGGAGACGGGGCGTCCTCCGGCTGCTCGCCGGCCGGTTCGTCCTCCTCGTCCTCCTCTACCAGGTGCTCTCCGCCCTCGGTTCCCAGCTCGTCGACTTCCTCGTCATGGACCGGGCGGCGGCCCGCTACCCGGCCTCGGAGGACCTCGCCCGCTTCGTCGCCGGGTACACCGCGGTGATGAACGTCGTCATCATCGTCTTCCTCGCGACGCTCGCCGGACCGCTGCTGCGCCGCTACGGCCTCCGGCTCGGGATCGCGGCGAACCCGGCGGTCGTCACCCTGCTGGCGGTCGCGATGGCGGTCGTCTACGTCGTCGCCGGCGGGTCCTCGCTCGCGCTGCTGCTCATGGTCTCGGCCACCCGGGTCATCGACCTCGCCCTCTCGGACGGCACGACCCGGACGTCGGTGAACGCGATGTACCAGGTCCTGCCGCCGGCCTCGCGGCTCGAGGCGCAGGCGACCATCGAGGGGATGGGCGTGCCGCTCGCCATCGGGGCCTCCGGCGTCGTCATCATCGTCGTCAACCTCCTGCCCGCTCCGCTCCCGGTGATGATCGCGACGACGGTGCTCGTCTGCGCCGTCTGGACGTGGGCGGCCGTCGCCCTGCACCGGTCCTACCGCCCGGCCCTCGCCGACTCGCTGCGCCGGCGGCCGCTGCTCGACGCGGGCGCCCTCGTCGAGCTCGGGGCGGAGGAGGCCGAGGCCGCCCGCCGACTCGTCGCGCGCGGGGACGCCGAGGCGGTCCGGATGGCGCTGGCGGTCGTGGACCTCAGCGGCTCGGCGGTGCCGTTGCCCGAGCTCGAGGGGCTCGCGCGGGAC
>DASSQJ010000145.1:0-6069 GCA_035702545.1 Phycicoccus sp. | reverse complement strand
CCATGTCCTGGGTCGACGAGGCACGACTGGACGACCCCGACGCGCTCGGGGCCCTCGACCGCCACGACACCCTCCTCGCCCTGGCGTCCGCCGGCGCCCAGGTGCGCCGCGCGCTCGTCGCGGCGGACGAGGGCGGCATCGCACGGGTCGCGGGCGGCGAGCGGCCGCGCTCCGTCCTCGTCGCCGCGCTCGGCGGGTCGGCGGTCGTCGGTGACGTCCTCGACGTCCTCGCCGAGGATGCCTCGCCGGTCCCCGTCAACGTCCGTCGCAACGCGCCGCTGCCGGGATGGGTCGGGCCGCTCGACCTCGTCATCGCCGTCAGCCAGTCCGGCCGGGCCGCCGGCCCGCTGGCCCTCGCCGCCGAGGCCGCCCGCCGTGGCGCCGCGCTCCTGACGGTCGGTGCCGCCGGCTCACCGCTCGCCGACGTCAGCGCCCGCGCCCGGGGCGTCCACGTCGACGTCGCCCTCCACACGCCCTCCTCGCGCACCGCGCTGTGGTCCCTCCTCACCCCCGCGCTCCTCGCCGCCGACGTCCTCGGCCTCGCCCACGCGCCCGCCTCGGTGCTCGCCGACGTCGCCGACGTCCTCGACGAGGTCGCCGAGGAGTGCCGGCCCTCCTCGGAGTCCTTCGTCAACCCGGCCAAGGTCCTCGCGACCGGCCTCGACGGCACCGTCCCGGTCGTCCTCGGCGACGGCCCGCTCACCGGCGTCGCCGCCGCCCGGGCCGCCGCGATGCTCACCCGCACGGCCCGCGTCCCCGCCCTCCACGGCGCCCTGCCGGACGCCGCCTCCCAGGTCGTCGCGACCCTCGACGGTCCGTTCGGCAGCGGACCCGACACCACGCCGAACAGCGGCCAGGGGATCTTCGCCGACCCCTACCTCGACGGGCCGCCCACCCCCCGCCTCGGCCTGCTCGCCCTGCGCGACCCCGACCTCGGCCCCGCCGAGTCGGCCCTCGCCGACGCCGTCACCGACGCCGCGCGCGAGTCCGGGGCGGTCGTCCTCGAGCAGGAGGCGCGCTCCGGGCATCACGTCGTCCGACTCGCGTCCCTCGTCGCGCTCACCGACTTCGCGGCGACCTACCTCGCCCTCGGGCTGGGGCTCGACCCCGTCGTCAGCCGGCACGTCACCGAGCTGCGCGACCGCACCTCCTGACCCACCCGGACGCACGAGCCCGCCCCGGCCGGCGAGGTGCCGGACCGGGGCGGGCGGTCTGCGGTGGACGGACGCAAAGGTCGGATGCCCGTCAGCGCCGTGGGCGGACGAGCGCGGGGCGCAGGACGAGGAGCAGCCCCAGCCCGGCGTAGCCGAGGATCAGGTGCGTCCCGCCGACGATGTTGCCGAGGGCCTCGCCGGCGATGAGGAAGGTCGGCACGGTGACGACCGCCCAGCTCTCGGCGAGCACCGGCCAGACGCGCGCGGCGCCCCGCCACCGCCCGGCGATGGCGATCTTCACGCCGATGACGAACATCCCGAGCATCGACAGCGGCCAGCAGATGTCGAGGATGGCGAGCCACCCGGCATCCCGCAGCGGCGGGACGGCGCCGTGGATGAGCGACCAGACCATCGCCAGGCCGAGGACGACCCGCTCGACGGGGATCATCGCCCGGGCGACCCGGCCGGTGCCGGTCGCCATCGTGCGGGCCTGGACGCCGAGGAGCGCCATGAGGCCGAGCTGGAAGACGAGGCCGCCGAGGTCCTGGATCGCCCAGCCGAGCGAGGTCTCGGGGACCGACCCGACGGTGAACGTCGCGGTGGCCCAGACGAGGGAGCCGGCCGCGAGGTAGGCGCCGCGGCGGCGGACGAAGCTGAGGTCGACGCCGGCGGCCTCGTCGAGGCGGCGCTCGAGCGCTTCGTCGCGAGCGGATGCCGCGGTGACGCGGGCAGCGGCCGGGGCGTCGTCGGTGCGGGCCGGGGCCGGGGTGGTGGTGCGGGACATCGGATGGTCCTCTCGGGTTCGCGGTGCGGTGCACCGGCGGGGTTGCGGTGAGGGCTCACCGCGGCTGAGGAGCACGCTGCCGGGGCGGCGTCCCGGCAGTTCAGGGTCCGACGTCCCGTTCCGCGTCACGTCCGGTGTCCCGGGACGAACGGGACGCGCGTCCCACAGACAGCGGGACGCCCCGTGCCGCATGCTGTCTCGCGTGACCGTCCGCACCCCGCCCGAGCCGGGCGCCCCTGGTGGCCCCCGGGACGTCCCGGGCACCGCGCCGGAGCCACGCGACCCCGGTGACGGGATGCCCGGGCGCCCCGGCTCGCGCCTCGCGGCCCGGATACTCCTCGTCGCGACCGCGGTGGCGGTGGTCCTCGCCCTCCTCGTCGACCTCCGGGTGCCCGCCGCCCACCGCGACCTGCTCGGCATCGACCCGGGATGGACCGCCGGGCCCCCGGCCCTCGCCCTCGCGCTCGCCGGCTGGGTCGTCTCCTCGCGCCGGCCCGGCAACCGGCTCGGGCTCGTCCTCGGTGGCTTCGGCCTCTGGTGGGCCCTCGACGGCCTCGCCGCTTCCTGGCTCGCGTACGCGACGACGACGACCCCCGCGATGCCTGGGGCCACCGTCGCCTTCACCGTCTACCAGCGGCTCGGGGCCGGGCTCCTCCTTGCCCTGCCGCTCGTCCTCGTGCTCTTCCCCGACGGCCGCTGGCCTCGTGGCTGGGCCCGGTGGGCGGCCACGGCCTCGGTCGCCGCCGCCGGCCTCCTCCCGCTCGTCCTCCTCACCGCCCCGTCGTCCCTGGCCCAGGCGGCCGCCACCGACGACGCCCCGCTGGCGGCGCCGCTCGCGGCCATCGAGCTCGACCCGCTCACCCTCCCGCTGCCCGCGGGGCTCTACGAGGCGCTGCTGCGGGTCGCCTACCTCCTCGTCCCGGTCAGCCTCGTCCCTGCCCTCGCCGTCGTCATCGCCCGCCACCGGCACGCCACCGGACGCGAGCGCGCCCAGGGCCGCTGGCTGCTCTGGGCGGCGGTCGTCGACGCCCTCGTGATGCTCACCGTCGCCGTCGTCCCGTGGCTCGGCGGGATCGGCCTCACGGTCGCCGTCGCCGTGACGGCCGCCGCGGTCGCGGTCGCGGCCGTCGACCCGGGTGTGCTCGACGTCGACCGCCTCCTCGGCGACACCCTCGTCCTCGGCGTCCCCGTCCTCGTCACCGTCGTCCTCGACCTCACCGTCCTCGGCGGCACGTCGTGGCTGCTCGGCGACCGGGTCGGTGGCGCCGAGGGCCTCGTCATCGCCCTCGTCGTCGCCGTCGCGGCCTGGTTGCCCCTCCGCGAGCGGCTCACCCGGTGGGTGCGCCGCGCGGTCGGCGGCCGTGAGGACCCCTACGCCGTCGTCGCCGGCCTTGCGCACGGCCTCGAGCACTCCCCGGGCCCCGAGGACGAGCTCCTCGAGGTGGCCCGCGCCGTCGCGAGGGCCGTCCGGGTCCGCTGGGTCGGCGTCGAGGTGGCCCGCGGCGACGGGCGCACCCTCCTCGTCGAGCACGGCGAGCGCCCTGCCGACACCCGCGGCCTGCCGATCACCTACCGCGGCGAGACGATCGGCCGGCTCCTGCTCCCCGCGCGTGAGGTCGCCGGCCGGCTGCGGGCCACCGAGGAGCGGCTCCTCGCCGACGTCGTCCGCCAGGCGGCAGCGGCCGTCCGGGCCACCCTCCTCACCGACGAGCTCCAGCGCAGCCGCGAGGACCTCGTCACCGCCGTCGAGGACGAGCGCCGCCGCCTGCGCCGCGACCTCCACGACGGCCTCGGGCCGAGCCTCGCGGCCGTCGCGACCCGCATCGACACCGCCCGCATCACCGCCCGGCGCGACCCCGAGGGCGCCGACGACGTCCTCGCCCAGGCCCGCGCCGACGTCACCGGGATGCTCACCGAGGTGCGACGCCTCGTCCACGGCCTGCGCCCACCGGCCCTCGACGACGTCGGGCTCGTCGGCGCCCTGCGCCAGCAGGCCCGCGCCACCGCCGCGGGACTCGCCGTCGACGTCGAGGCCGGCGACGACCTCGGTGCGCTGCCCGCCGCTGTCGAGGTCGCGGCCTATCGCATCGCCACCGAGGCCCTGACGAACGTCGGCCGGCACAGCGGCGCCTCGCACGCATCCGTGCGCCTCACCCGCGACGGACGCGCCCTCGTCGTCGAGGTCGAGGACGACGGCTCCGGCATCGCCCCGGGCACCGCGGCCGGGGTGGGGCTCGTCTCGCTCCGCGAGCGCGCGGCCGAGCTCGGCGGCACCTGCGCCGTGGGACCCGGTGCCGACGGGAGGGGCACCCGCGTCACCGCGCGCCTTCCGCTCGGCCCGTCGCGGCGCGGCGAGGATGACGACCCGGCCGGCACCACGGCGGGGGCGGCGCCGGCACCCGCCCGGGTCGGCGCGGGGGAGGAGGCCCGGTGAGCGAGCCGATCGGGGTACTCGTCGTCGACGACCACCCGGTGTTCCGGGAGGGCTTCGCGGCGCTCCTCGCGACGATCGACGAGGTCGAGGTCCTCGGGACCGCCGCGACCGGCGCCGAGGCCCTCGAGCGCGTTCGCGAGCTGCGCCCGCGCATCGTCGTCATGGACGTCCAGATGCCCGAGCTCGACGGCATCGAGGCCACCCGCCGCCTCGCCGCCGACCACCCCGACGTCGGGGTCGTCGTCCTCACGATGTCCGAGGAGGACGCGACCCTCTTCGACGCCGTCCGCGCCGGGGCCCGCGGCTACCTCCTCAAGGGCGCCGAGCCCGACGAGGTGGTCCGCGCGGTGACGACGGTCGCGGCTGGGGGAGTGGTCTTCGGGGCGGTCCTCGCCGGCCGCATCGCCGAGTTCTTCGCCCGCCCGCGCACCGAGGAGGCGACGCCCTTCCCCGAGCTCTCCCCCCGCGAGCGCGAGGTGTTGGATCTGGTCGCTGCCGGCCTCACGAACGGCCAGATCGCGGCGCGGCTCTTCCTCTCGCAGAAGACGGTTCGCAACCACGTCAGCGCCGTCCTCACCAAGCTCCAGGCGGCCGACCGCGCCGAGGCGATCATCCGCGCCCGCGACGCCGGCCTCGGCCGCTGAGCGATCCGCACCGGCGACGCGGACACCCAACGACCCGCGCGGCCAGCGCAGGCCGCCGCGCCTCGGCTCACCTCACGAGGCATCCATATGGATGGTTCGGGTGGAGGGCCAGAGCCAGGACACCGGCGGTGGCGCGTGCCCCGCCGTTGGCTCGCGCGGCGACGCAACCGTATGGATGGTTCGAGGTGGCGACCAGAGGTCAGAGTCAGGCGAGCGGCTGGGCCAGGGTGAGCTGTTCCGCGTTGGGGAGGCCGAGCAGGTCGGTCCCGGTGACGAGGAGTTTGCTGCCGCGGATCCCGCTGCCGATGCACACCTCGCCCGCCACGGCGACGGCGTCGTCGACGAGCACCGGCCAGTCGTGGGGGAGTCCGACCGGCGTGATCCCGCCGAACTCCATCCCGGTCAGCCCGACCGCCTCCTCGTGCGGCGCGAACGAGATCTTCCGGGCGCCGAGGTGCCGCCGGACGACGTTGTTGATGTCGGCCCGGTGCGTCGCGAGGACCATCACCGCCGCGTATGTCGTCACCCCGGCCCGGCGCGCCGCGACGACGACGCAGTTCGCGCTCGCCTCGAGGGCCACGTCGTACGCCTCGCACAGCGCCGCGGTGTCGGCGAGCGAGGGGTCGATGGGGGCGACGAGCGCTCCGGGCACCTGCGGCAGCGCGTGCTCGACCGGCGGCGCCACGAGCTCGGGATGGTCGGTCGCGGGGGACCAGTCCAGCGTTCCTCGGGGAGTGGGCATGCCGGGACGGTAGCCGACGGATGGCGCGTGCGGCGGGGCCTGCCCCGCACGCGTCCACCGGCCGACAACCCAGGGCCACCACCGTCGGTGGACCCAGCCGGCCGAGCCCGCACGTCCCACCCTTCGACAGCGCGCCGGAACCCGTAGCGCCCTCCAGCACGCCGGTGACAGGATGCGACCATCACGAAGGGAGCCCCATGAGCACCGCACCCCCACGCCCGGCGGCGCCGGTCGGCCCGGTCGACCTCGCCGTCATCGGCTTCGCCGGCGAGCTGCGCCAGGGCGGCATCCGCAAGGCTGTTGCCGATGCG
>DASSQJ010000144.1:0-7396 GCA_035702545.1 Phycicoccus sp. | reverse complement strand
GCGCCGTGGGCCTTGGCGTCCTCGGGGTTGGTGTAGTGCAGGTCGTTGGTCGCCACGAGGGGCAGGTCGAGCTCTCGGGCCAGGCGCAGCAGGTCCTTCTGCACACGGCGCTCGATGTCGAGGCCGTGGTCCATGAGCTCGCAGAAGAAGCTCTCGGCCCCGAAGATGTCGCGCAGGTCGGAGGCGGCCTGCTTGGCGAGGTCGTACTGGCCGAGCCGGATGCGGGTCTGGATCTCCCCGGACGGGCAGCCGGTCGTCGCCACGAGCCCCTGCGAGTACTGGGACAGCAGCTCGCGGTCGACCCGGGGCCACTTCGCGTACACCTGGTCGAGGGAGGCGAGGCTGTCCATCCGGAAGAGGTTGTGCAGCCCGGTGTTGTCGCGGGCGAGGAGGGTCATGTGGGTGTACGCACCCGACCCGGACACGTCGTCGCCGGCCGGCGTCCGCTCGTCGCCCCACCGGACCCGGGTCTTGTCGGTCCGGTGCGTCCCGGGGGTCACGTAGGCCTCGACGCCGATGATCGGCTTGACGCCCGTGCCCTGGGCCTTCTTCCAGAACTCGTAGGCCCCGAAGACGTACCCGTGGTCGGTCATCGCGACCGCCGGCATCCCGAGCTCGGCGGCGCGCGTGAAGAGGTCGCCGATCCGGGCGGCGCCGTCGAGCATCGAGTACTCGGTGTGGACGTGCAGGTGGACGAAGCCGTCGGGCCGGGAGGACGAACGGGAGGGTGTCGGGGCGGACGGGGAGGACATCGCGGACCATCCTAGGTCCGCGCACGGACAGCCCTCGGCGTGTCGGGGCCGTGTCGTCAGAGTCGCTCGAGAGCCACCTGGAGGTCGTGCGGGTACCCGCTCTCGAAGGTGACCCACTCCCCCGAGCCGGGGTGCTCGAAGCCCAGTCCGACGGCGTGCAGCCACTGGCGCTCCAGGCCGAGCCGGCGGGCGAGGACCGGGTCCCCGCCGTAGAGCGGGTCACCGACGCACGGGTGGCGGACCGCGGCCATGTGGACGCGGATCTGGTGGGTCCGGCCGGTCTCGAGGCGGATCTCGAGCAGGGAGGCGTGACGGAACGCCTCGAGCAGCTCGTAGTGCGTCACCGCGTGCTTGCCGGAGTCCATGACGGCGAACTTGTAGTCGTGGCCGGGGTGCCGCCCGATCGGGGCGTCGATGGTGCCGACGACCGGGTCGGGCAGGCCCTGGACGAGGGTGTGGTACGTCTTGTCGACGCGCCGCTCCTTGAAGGCCCGCTTGAGCACGGAGTAGGCCCGTTCGCTCTTCGCGACGACCATGAGCCCGGAGGTGCCGACGTCGAGGCGCGAGACGATGCCCTGGCGCTCGCCCGCGCCGCTCGTCGACACCCGGTAGCCGGCGGCCTTGAGCCCGGCGAGGACGTTCGGGCCGGTCCAGCCCACGCTCGGGTGCGCGGCGACCCCGACCGGCTTGTCGACGACGACGAGGTCCTCGTCGTCGTGGACCACGCTCATCCCGGGCACCGGCTCGGCGACCACCTCGAGACTCGGGCTGGTGGGACCGGACGGCAGGGCCACCTCGAGCATGTCACCCGCACTCACGCGGTGGCTCTTCCCGACGCTGTTCGCGTTGACGCTCACCTCACCGGCCGCGGCGAGGTCGGCCGCCCGCGTCCGGGACAGGCCGAAGAGCCGGGCGATGGCGGCGTCGACCCGTTCACCCTCGAGGCCGTCCGGGACGAGGACCGTGCGCTGCTCAGCCATCCGCGTGCTCCGGGCGGTGGACCGGTCCGCCCAAGGGGATGCCCCGGTAGGCGAGCACCATGATGAGCCCCGCCGCGACGACGATCGCGATGTCGGCGACGTTGCCGATGAAGAGCCCGAAGTAGTCGATGAAGTCGACGACGTGCCCCCGGCCCGGGCCCGGCTCGCGGAGCAGCCGGTCGAGGATGTTGCCGAGCGCCCCTCCGAGGAGGAGGCCGAGCGCGATCGCCCACGGCAGGTTGGCGACCTTGCGCGAGGCGACGACGACCCAGCCGAGGATCGCGAGCGAGACGAGGGTGAGCAGCCACGTCGAGCTGTCACCGAGCGAGAAGGCCGCACCCGGGTTCCGGATGAGGCTGAGCCTCAGCCAGGAGCCGACGAGGTCGACGGGCTCGCCCGGGGTCAGCCGCGCCAGCGCCAGGACCTTGGTCGCCTGGTCGAGGACGAGGACCCCCGCCGCGAGGCCGAGGAGGACGGTGAACAGCCGTCGCCGGCCGCCGGTGGGAACCGGGGCCGGCACGGGCGGGAGGGGGTCGGCGGCCGTCAGCGGCGCTCCTGCTTCGTCTTGCATGGCATGCATAGGGTCGCACGGGGAGCGGCCTGGAGGCGAAGCTTGCCGATCGGGTTGCCACAGGACTCGCACACGCCGTAGGTCCCGTTGTCGAGCCGCTCCAGCGCGTGCTCGTTCTGCTCGAGCATTTCCCGGGCGTTGTTGGCGAGGGAGATCTCCTGCTCGCGCTCGTAGGTCTTCGCCCCGGCGTCGGCCTGGTCGTCACCGGCGCCGTCGCCCGAGTCACGCATGAGGTCGACGAGGTCGCTCTCGGCGTCCTCGAGCTCCTGACGGAGCTGGGCGATGTCGCTCTCGATCTCCTCGCGCACCGCCCGGAGCTCGGCCTCGGTCCACGGCGCCTCGTCGTCGCGGACGGGCAGGTTCTTCGCGGCAGTGGCCGTTCGGGCCGTCGCAGTCCTGGTCACGGGGGTCCTCGCGTTCCTCGGGGTCGCCGTGGCGGCCGTGGTGGCAGTCGTGGTGGCGGCGGCGGCCTTCGTGGTCGTCCTCTTCGCCGGGGCGGCCTTCGCGGCCGCCCTCGTGGCGGGCGCGGCCTTGGTGGTCGCCTTCTTCGCCGGGACGGCCTTCGTGGCGGGCGCGGCCTTCGCGGGCGCCTTCTTGGCCGGCGCCCCCTTCGCGGGCGCCTTCTTGGCCGGGGCAGCCTTGGTGGTCGCCTTCTTGGCGGGCGCGGCCTTCGCGGTCGCCGTCTTGGCGGGCGCGGCCTTCGCCGGAGCCTTCGCCGCCGCCGCCTTCTTCGCCGGCGCCGCCTTGGTGGCCGTCTTCGTGGCCGACGCGGCCTTGGTGGTCGTCGCCCGGGCCGGCGTCGGGGCCCCGCCCCGGCCGACCGCCTTCCGCGCGGTCTCCACCGTCTTCGCCGCGCCCTTCCGTGCGGCGGAGATGGTCCGCTTGACAACCATGGGAACCCACTTCCGGGTCGAGGGGCGGGCGGGGCCCGCTGGTGGGGGCGAGGATACGGTGTGCGGGCGACGTCCTCAACGAACGCAACGCGGCGGCGGCCGGTGAGTTCCCGCACACGACGCGGGGCCCGGGTCTCCCCGGGCCCCGCGTCGAGGGTGGAACGTCAGCCCTGGTGCTCCGGCTGAGGCTCTGCGGCCTGCTCGGCCGGCGCCTCCTCCTTGTCGACGGCCACGTTCTTGAGGTCCTCGAGCTGCCCGGCGATGTAGTCGTGCAGCCGCGAGCGGTAGTCCCGCTCGAAGCCGCGCAGCTCATCGATCTTTCGCTCGAGCAGACCGCGCTCACGCCCGAGCTCCTCGAGGATCGACGCCTTCTTCTGCTGCGCCTCGGCGACCATGCCGGTCGAGCGCTCCCGGGCCTCGGTGAGCATCTCGTCGCGCTGGGTCGTCGCCGTCCCGATCATCTCGTCGCGCTGGGCGGTCGCCGTCGAGATGAGCTCGTCGTGCTGCTTCTGGGCGGTGTCGATGAGCTCGTCGTGGCGGTGCTGCGCCGAGCTGACGAGCTCGTCGTGCTTGCGCTGACCGGTGCTCACGAGCTCGTCGTGCTTGCGCTGGCCCTCGGAGACGAGCTCGTCGCGGCGGGCCTCACCGGCGGAGACGTGCTCGTCGTGGAGGCGCTGCGCGAGGGCGATGACCCCGGCGGCGCTGGCGCCACCACCGGCGCCGGCGAGGGCGGCGGCACCGAGACCGTCAGCCGCGGCCGGGGCGGCCTCGGCGTTCTGCTGTGCGGCGTGCTCGGCCTGGGCGGCGCGCTGCTCGGCGTCGGCGACCCGCTGGTCGGCCTCGCGCTGCACCTCGTCGAGGCGGGCGCGGAGGGCGGCCACCTGCTCGGACTCGGCCGCGCCCGCCTGCTCGTGCGCGGCAAGGGCGCGGTCGCGCTCGCCCTGGGCGGCGCCGGCCTCCTCGCGGGCCCGAGCGACCTCGGCCTCGAGCTCGCGGATGCGGTTCTCGAGCTCGCCGGCGCGCCCCTCGTGCTGCTGGGCGACCTGCTCGAGCTCGCCGGCGCGGCCCTGGTGCTGCTGGCTGGCCGCCTCGAGCTCGGCGGTGCGCGAGCGCAACTGCCCCGCCTCCTGCTCGAGCTCGGCGTTGCGGGCCTGGAGGTCGGCGAGCTGCTGCTCGAGCTCGGCGTTGCGGTGCTCGAGCTGGCCGACCCTGCCCTGGAGCTCGGCGGCGCGCTTCTCGCTGTCCCCACCCTTGTTCTCGAACTCGCTGAGGCGGGCGGTCAGCTCGCTGCGGGTGCCCTCGAGCTCGGAGACCCGGGCGGCGAGGGTCGCGTTCTTGGACCGCAGCTCCTCGACGTCGCGCGCGGCGGCGTCCGCGTCCACCCGCGAGACGACCGGCGCCATCCCCTTGCCCTCACGGCAGGTGTTCAGCTCGCCCCGGAGGTCGTCGGACTCCTTCGACATCCGCCGCATCTCGGCGACGATGTCATCGAGGAAGTCGTCCACCTCGCGCTCGTCGTAGCCCCGACGGAACTGGGTCTGGGTGAACGTCTTGTTGAGGACGTCCTCGGGCGTGAGAGCCATGATCGAACTCCTGTGGGTGGCCGACGGGTCACGTTCCGGCTCGTCCCTCGCGGGGCGTAGGACGAGCCGAGCGAGGCCCAGCGTACGGGATGACGGGGCTCGCGTGACAGATGTGATTTTGGAGATGGACGCCACGGAGGACCCGGGCGGCCTTCACCGGCTCAGGAGAGGACCACGTAGAGCACGTAGACGGCGATGAACAGCACCATGAACGACAGGTCGATGCTCACCCCACCGAGGCGGAGCGGCGGGAGCACCTTGCGCAGCGCCCGCAGCGGCGGCTCGGTCAGCGTGTAGACCGGCTCGGCGACGAGGAGCACGGCGCCGCGGGGTCGCCACTCGCGGGCGAAGATGCGGATCCAGTCGAAGACGACACGGCCGATGAGCACGAGGAGGTAGAGGAAGACGACGAACGCCAGGACCTCGAGCACGGCACTCATGGCACGACAGTGTCGCCGATCGAGCCGTGGGACCCGTCGCCGGGGTCGTCAGCTCTGGTTGAAGACACCGCGTCCGGGCGCAGCGGGGCCGGCCTCCTCGGCGTTGACCTCGACGGTCTCCGGCGAGAGGAGGAAGACCTTCGAGGTGACCCGCTCGATGCTCCCGTGGAGGCCGAAGACGAGGCCGGCCGCGAAGTCGACGAGGCGCTTGGCGTCGGCGTCCGACATGTCGGTGAGGTTCATGATGACCGGGACGCCGTCGCGGAAGTTCTCCCCGATCGTCTTGGCCTCGTTGTACGTCCGGGGGTGGATCGTCGTGATCCGCGAGATGCTGCCCGCCTCGGGCGTCCGGACGACCTCGGCGACGCTGCGGCGGGTGGGCAGGTGGGTGACGTCGGCGTGGCGCTCGACGTGCTCCTCCTCGACGTGCTCGTCGTAGCCCTCGTAGTACTCGTCGTCATAGCGACCCTGGTCCTCGGCGAGGCCCAGGTAGACCATCGTCTTGCGCAGCGCGCCTGCCATGAGTGCTCCTCGGTCGTCGGCCCCGCCTGTTCGGCGCCGTGCGTCGTGACCGAAGTTACCGGTGTGACGGACGAGATCCGAGGATTGCCGAGCCGACACGCAGGTGTGTCGCCCCCTCGGCGACCGCCTCCTCGAGGTCCGCGCTCATCCCGGCCGACACCCACGTGGCGCCCGGGTGGGCGGCCCTGACCTGCTCGGCGACCGCGCGGAGCCGCGCGAAGGCCGGGCGGGCCTCCTCGCCGAGCGGCGCGACGGCCATCACCCCGCGCAGCCGGAGGTGCTCGCAGCCGGCGACGAGGTCGGCGAGGGCCGGGACGTCCGCAGGCGCCGCTCCCCCGCGCCCCCCGGTGCGGTCGAGCCCCACCTGGACGAGCGCGTCGAGCACCCGTCCCTCCCGGCCGGCCGCCCGGTCGAGGGCGCTCACCAGCTTGGGCCGGTCGACCGACTGGACGACGTCGGCGTACCGGACGACGGAGTGCGCCTTGTTCGTCTGGAGCTGGCCGATGAAGTGGACGGTGAGCCGGTCGCGGTGCGCGATCATCCCGCACTTGGCCGCCGCCTCCTGGTCGCGGTTCTCACCGACGTCGGTGACCCCCAGCTCGGCGAGCAGGTCGACGTCGGAGGCGGGGAAGAACTTCGTGACGACGACGAGGGCCGGGCGGTCGGACCGGCCGGCCGCCTCGAGGGCGGCGTCGACGCGCCGCCGCACCGCCTCGAGACCGGCGGCGAGATCCTCGCGGCGCCCGGTCACGCCGCCACCTTGGCGACGACCCCGGCGAAGCGGCCCGTGGTGCCGTCGCGGCGGTAGGAGTACAGGTCCGGGTCCTCGCGGGTGCACCCGGGCAGCCAGCGGACCTCGACCCCGCCTGCGACGAGCTGGGCGATGACCCCGGCCGCGACGTCGACGGCCGGGGTGCCGGTCCACGAGACGGTCGCGCTGACCGGCTCGACCTGCGCGGCGGCCTCACGCATCGCGGACGGCACCTCGTAGCTGCGCCCGCAGACGGAGGGGCCGACGACGGCGTCCACGCGGCGGGCCCCGAGGTCGCGCATCGCCTCGAGCGCCCGGGGGACGACGCCGGCGACGAGCCCGGGCCGGCCGGCGTGCACCGCCGCCACGACGCCCTCGCGGCTGGACAGCAGGACGGGGACGCAGTCGGCGACGAGGACGGCCAGGGCCAGCCCGGCGGTCGTCGTCACGAGGGCGTCGCCGCGCGGCGGGACGTCCGGAGGCCGGTCGACGACGACGACGTCGGCGCCGTGGCACTGGTCCATGTAGACGACCGGCCGGGCGAGGGTCCCGCAGAGCAGCTCGCGGTTCTCGCCGACCGCGCCCGGGTCGTCGCCGACGTGCCCCCCGAGGTTGAGCCCGGCCCAGGCGCCGGCGCTCACCCCGCCCGCGCGGTCGGTGACGAGGCGCAGCGCGCCGTTCGACTCCTCCTGCCACCGGACCACGCCCCCACCGTAGACGCGCGCGGGGCGGGCCGGATGCTCCGGCCCGCCCCGCGCGTCGTCGGTTCGGCTACTTGAGGAAGTCAGGGACGTCGAGGTCGTCGTTCTCCTCGAAGGTCACCGTGCGCGGCGGCGTCGTCCGCACCGGCTCGGGTGGGGTGTGCTCGCGCTCGGTGCTCACCGCCGGCTCCTCGCGGAGCGAC
>DASSQJ010000143.1:0-9940 GCA_035702545.1 Phycicoccus sp. | reverse complement strand
TCGCACCTGAACCTGCACAAGACGTTCTGCATCCCGCACGGCGGCGGCGGGCCCGGCGTCGGCCCCGTCGCGGTCGCCGCGCACCTGGCGCCGTTCCTGCCCAACCATCCGCTGGCCCCAGCGGCCGGGCCGGACACCGGGCCGATGCCGGTCGCCGGCCCGGCGGCCGGGTCGAGCGGGTGGTTCGGCAGGAACGGCGCGAGGTGCTCACGGCAGGCCACCGGTCCGACCCCGGGTCCGCCGCCGCCGTGCGGGATGCAGAACGTCTTGTGGAGGTTCAGGTGCGAGACGTCCGCCCCGAACCGCCCAGGCCGGGCGAGCCCGACGAGGGCGTTGAGGTTGGCGCCGTCGACGTACACCTGGCCGCCGGCGTCGTGGACCATCGCGCACAGGTCGGTGATGGTGTCCTCGAAGACGCCGTGGGTCGAGGGGTAGGTGACCATGATGGCCGCGAGGGCGTCGCGGTGCTCCACGACCTTGGCCTTGAGGTCGTCGAGGTCGACGTTCCCGCTCACCGGGTCCGTCTTGACGACGACGACGCGCATCCCGGCCATGACCGCGCTCGCGGCGTTGGTGCCGTGGGCGCTGCTGGGGATGAGGCAGACGCGCCGCTCGTCCTCGCCGTTGGCCCGGTGGTAGGCGGCGATCGCGAGCAGACCGGACAGCTCCCCCTGGGACCCGGCGTTCGGCTGGAGGGAGACCGCGTCGTAGCCGGTGATCTCGCACAGCCAGTCGCTGAGCTCGGCCACGATCTCGCGGATGCCGCGGGTCTGCTCGTGCGGGGCGAACGGGTGCAGGTGCGCGAACTCCGGCCAGGTGATGGCGACCATCTCGGTCGTCGCGTTGAGCTTCATCGTGCACGAGCCGAGCGGGATCATCCCGCGGTCGAGGGCGAAGTCGCGGTCGGCCAGGCGGCGCAGGTACCGGAGCATCGCGGTCTCGGAGTGGTGCGCGGTGAACACCGGGTGGATGAGGTAGTCGGAGGTGCGGACGAGCGCCACCGGCCAGTCCGGTGCCGCGACCTCGGCGGGCGCCGGGTCGGCGACGCCGAAGCCCCGGCAGACCCGGTGGAGGTCCACCGGACCGGTCGTCTCGTCGGCGCTGACGAGGACGGTGTCGTCGTCGGCCGTCCAGAGGTTGACCCCTGCGGCGAGGGCGGCGGCGACGACGTCGTGGGCGCGACCGGGCACCCGAACGCTCAGGGTGTCGAAGTACGGGCCGTCCACGACGTCGAGCCCGCCGGCGCGGAGGGCGTCGGCGAGGGCGCGGGCGTGGGCGTGGACCCGCAGCGCGATGGCGCGCAGGCCCGCCGGCCCGTGGTAGACGGCGTACATGCTCGCCATGACGGCGAGGAGCACCTGGGCGGTGCAGATGTTGGACGTCGCCTTCTCGCGGCGGATGTGCTGCTCCCGGGTCTGCAGCGCGAGCCGGTAGGCGGGCGCGCCGACCGCGTCGACGGACACGCCGACGAGGCGGCCGGGGAGGGTCCGCTCCAGCCCGGTCCGGACCGCCATGTAGCCCGCGTGGGGCCCGCCGAAGCCCATCGGCACCCCGAAGCGCTGCGTCGTCCCGACCGCGACGTCGGCCCCCCACTCGCCCGGCGGGGTGGCGAGGGTGAGGGCGAGGAGGTCGGCGGCTGCCGTGACGAGGGCCCCGGCCTCGTGCGCGGCCGCGACGAGCGCGCGGTGGTCGTGGAGCCGGCCGTCCATCGCCGGGTACTGGACGAGGACGCCGAAGACCTCGCCCCCGGCAGCGGCCCGCAGCGCATCGGCGTCCCGCACCTCGGTGAGGTCGGCGACGACGACGGGGATCTCCAGCGGGACGGCCCGGGTGCGGATGACCGCGAGGGTCTGCGGGAACACCTGCTCGTCGACGACGAGGGCGGCGTGCTCGCCGGCCCGGGAGCCGCGCCGCATCAGGGTCATCGCCTCGGCCGCGGCGGTCCCCTCGTCGAGGAGCGACGCGCCGGCGACGGGCAACCCGGTGAGGTCGCTGACGACGGTCTGGAAGTTGAGGAGGGCCTCGAGCCGGCCCTGGGAGATCTCCGGCTGGTACGGGGTGTACGCGGTGTACCAGGCGGGGTTCTCCAGGACGTTGCGCTGGATGACCGCCGGGGTGACGGTGCCGTAGTAGCCGAGCCCGATCATCGAGGCGACGACCCGGTTGCGGGCGGCGACCTCCCGCAGCTGGGCCACGACGGCGGCCTCGGAGGCGGCCGGCTCGATCCCGAGGTCGCCCTGGAACCGGATTCCCCCGGGGACCGCGGTGTCGACGAGGTCGGCGAGCGAGTCGCGACCGACGACGCGGAGCATCTCCTCGACGTCGGACTCGCGGGGACCGATGTGGCGACCGGCGAACTCAGGAAGGGGGCTGGGGGTGCTCACGGGGACCTCCGGGGGCAGACGGCGGTATGACCATCTCCCCCTCTGTCGCGCCCCGCTGGGGAGCTCCAGAGGTGCCTGACCCGTGCGGTCCCTTGCGCCTGAGAGGTTCTGGGGAGTGTTGCCCCTTCGGCGCCCCGGCGCGGCCGGGGACTCTCCCGCACGGTGTGAGCGGCACCGTCAATCTAGCAAAGCCGGACGCCCGGCGACGGTTCAGCCGAGACGGGCCACGCGGCGGGCGCCGAGCTCGTCCCCGGGGCCCGGGGCGGTCGCGCCCTCGGCCTCGGCGCGCTCGCTCGGAAGCTCGGCGAGCTCGCCCTCGACCTCACGCCAGACCTTGCCCACGGCGATGCCGAAGACGCCCTGGCCACCCTGGAGGAGGTCGATGACCTCCTCGGTCGAGGTGCACTCGTAGACCGAGGCGCCGTCGCTCATCAGGGTGATGCCGGCGAGGTCCTCGACGCCCCGGGCCCGCAGGACCTGGATCGCGCCGCGGATCTGCTGGAGCGAGACGCCGGTGTCGAGGAGGCGCTTGACGACCTTGAGGACGAGGATGTCGCGGAACCCGTAGAGGCGCTGGGTGCCCGATCCGCCCGCGGCTCGGACCGACGGCTCGACGAGCCCGGTGCGGGCCCAGTAGTCGAGCTGGCGGTAGGTGATGCCGGCCGCGCGGCACGCGGTGGGGCCGCGGTAGCCGACCTCGTCGTCGAGCTGGGGCAGGTCGTCGGCGAAGAGCATCCCCTGTGCCACCGCGGGGGTGGTCCCGGTCTGCCGCGCCTCTCCGGTGGAGCCCACGCCTACCTCCTGAAACATCTCGCCCTCTGCGGGCGACTGTACGCCGGTGAATGACATCGGCGTCACTTCTCCGGTCACTGGTGTGACTGGTGTGACAGTAGGGACACGTGAGACAGGAGTCAACGACCGACGAGCACGCGCGGTCCCCGGCGTGTCGCGGGGCCGGCGTGTCGGCTCAGCCCTCGGCGCCGGTGTCGAAGTCGTCGGCCGAGACGTGGTCGAGGAACTCCTTGAACTTCTCGACCTCGTCGTCCTCGGTCTCGGCCATCTCGACGCCCGCCTCGGCGAGCAGGTCGTCCTCGGCGACGATGTCGGCGCCGGTCCGCAGCGCCAGGGCGATCGCGTCGGAGGAGCGGGACTCGATGTCGGTGCCGCCGGCCGTCGCCCCGCCGTCGAGGTCGAGCATCGCGTGGAAGACGCCGTCCTTGAGGGCGACGATGCGGACCCGGGTCAGCGTGTGCCCGAGGCCGTCGATGACGTTGCGGAGCAGGTCGTGGGTCAGGGGGCGCGGTGGCACGACGCCCTGTTGGGCGTAGGCGATCGCCGTGGCCTCCGCGGCACCGATCCAGATGGGCAGGTACCGGTCGCCGTCGCGCTCCCGCAGGAGGACGATCGGCTGGTTGGTCGGCATCTCGACCCGCACCCCGAGCACGTCCAGGACCTTCACGTCCCCACCGTACCCCGCGTCCCTGACGACGCCGAGGGCCTCAGCGGGAGGTGTCCGAGAGGCCCGCCCGGACGAGTGCCGCGTGGAGGGCCAGGCAGAGGTGCGCCACCTCGGCACGGCCCCGGACGGCCGCCTCTCCGCGCAACGGACCGACCGCCTGCTCGATGAGCCCCACCTCCCGGTCGGCCGCCGTGCGGAAGGCCCGGAGGTGGCGCGCCTCGATGCCGTGGACGGACAGCCCGGCCGCCGCGTGCGCGACCTGGAGGTCGGCCTCCCCGTGCAGGCCCCGGGCATCCGGCCGCAGCAGCCCGTGTGCGACGAGGTCGGTGACCCCGGCGGGGTCGAGCCCCGACGCCTCCGCGAGCTCGGCGGCGGTGAGCCGCACCGTGGCGCCGGCGAGGAGCGCGCCCGGGTCCGGCACGTCGGGGTCGGGCCGTGGCGTCGGGGGCCGGGGCCGGTCCTCGGGCCCCTCCCCCGGCTCGAGCCCGCGGTCGATCGCGGCGAGGTTGTCCCGGATGACCTTGAGCGGCCAGTACCGGTCGCGCTGGGCCCGCAGCACGTAGCGGATCCGCTCGACGTCGGTCTCGGTGAACTGGCGGTAGCCCGACGGGGTCCGTGCCGGCGTCACCAGGCCCTCGGTCTCGAGGAAGCGGACCTTGGAGATGGTGACGTCGGGGAACTCGTCGGCGAGGGCACGGACCACGGCGCCGACGGTGAGGGGCCGGCCCCCCGGCTGCGGGTTCACCCCGGCGGGTCAGCCCGTGGAGGCGGCGGCGTAGAAGACGAGCCGGAACTTCCCGATCTGGACCTCGTCGCCGGTGCTCAGCACGGCCTCGTCGACGAGGTCGCGGTTGACGTAGGTCCCGTTGAGCGAGCCGACGTCGCGGACGGTGAAGGTCCCCCCGGAGCGGGTGAACACCGCGTGCTTGCGGGACACGGTCACGTCGTCGAGGAAGATGTCGCTGTCGGGGTGGCGTCCGGACATCACCTCGTCGTCGTCGAGGAGGAAGCGGGCGCCGGTGTTCGGGCCCCGGAGCACGACGAGGAGGGCCGTCCCGGGGCGGAGCGCCTCGACGGTGGCCAGGTCGGCCTTGGTGAGCACGTGCTCCGACTCGTGGGGGGCCTCGGCGGGCTCGGCACCCTCGACGGCGCGCAGGCGCATCGTCGTCGGCTCGGGTGCGGCACCCTGCTGCCCCTCGCGCTCGTCACTCATGCGGACACTCAGCCTTCCCTCGGTTTCCCACGGACACCCTCGCGGTGGCCCACGTTAGATCACCGCGACGCCGTTTCCCACCCGTTCGGTGGGCCGAGTCCCTCAGCTGAGCTGGGACGTGTAGGCGTCGGCATCCATGAGGGCGTCGACCTCGGCGGCGTCGGTGGGTCGCAGCTCGTACATCCAGCCCTCGCCGTACGGGTCGTTGTTGACGAGCTCGGGCGTGGCGTCGAGCGCACCGTTGACGGCGGTCACCTCGCCGGAGACGGGGGCGTACAGGTCGCTCACCGACTTCGTCGACTCGACCTCACCGCACGTGTCGCCCGCGGCGACGCTGTCGCCGACGGCGGGGAGGCTGACGAAGACGACGTCACCGAGCGCCTCCTGGGCGAACGCGGTGATGCCGACCCGCACCGTCTCCCCCTCCGTGCGGACCCACTCGTGCTCGGCGGTGTAGCGCAGGCCGGCGGGGTACTCGAGGTCGCTCATGGTGCTCCTAGCTCGGCACGGGGCCGCTATGAGGTGGGGGTGGGGACGGGCTGAGCGTACTGAGGGGGCGAGGGGGTCAGCAACGCGTCGACCTGCACCTCGTCCTCGATGCGCACCGTGGCCTCGCCGCCCGCCCGGCGCACCGTCGCCGTCACCCCCCCGGGGATCTCCATCGCCCCCGCGAGGGTGTTCGAGTCGCCGATCGCCCGGATGACGTAGGGCGGCCTCACCACGCTGCCGGAGACGGAGAGGCCGTCGGTCCGGTCGGTGAAGTAGGTGTTCGCGACGACCCGGACGTCCCCGACCTGGATGGCCTCGGCGCCGGCGTCGCGCAGCTCCTGGATGGTGTCGAGGATCGTCGGGGCCTTGACCTGGCCCTGGGGGTCGCGGATGGTGAGGACGATGCCGGGGCCGCGTGCGGGGACCGTGCCGGCGAGGATCCCGAGCGAGTCCAGCCGCTCCTGGGCCGCCCGCTGCGCCTCCTGCTCGTTGGTCGAGCGGCTCTTGAGCAGCTCCAGCGACGCGCGCAGGTCGGTGATCTCGCTCGCCAGCTGCTCGCCGTCCTGGTCGACGTCGGCGAAGATCCGGACGAGCTCGTCCTCGCGGAGGTTCTCCAGGCCCTCGATCGAGGTCTGCCGCACCTGCGCGATGATCGCGAACCCCAGCGCACCGGCGAGCAGCGCCGCGAGCAGGTTAGAGCGGGTCGGGTGGGGCGAGCCCGCCCGGCGCAGCCGCGCCCACGCGTGTCGGGCGTCCCGTGGGGGGCGCGCGGTCCGGTCCTCGGTCGTCATGCGTTGAACAGGTGCCGGCGGATGGCGGCGACGTTGGAGAAGATGCGCACGCCGAGGACGACGACGACGCCGGTCGACAGCTGGGTGCCGACGCCGAGCTTGTCGCCGAGGAAGACGATGAAGGCGGCGACGACGACGTTGGAGAGGAACGAGACGACGAAGACCTTGTCGCTGAAGATGCCGTCGAGGATGGCGCGGACGCCGCCGAAGACGGCGTCGAGCGCGGCGATGACCGCGATCGGGAGGTACGGCTGGAGCCACACCGGCACGGCGGGCTGGAGGAGCACGCCGATGAGGATGCCGAGGGCCAGGCCGATGGCGGGGATCACGGGGCGTCCTCCGAGGTGCTCGTGGCACCGGGTGTCGTCGTCGGGGCGGGGGTCGGGGTCGCCCCAGTATCCCCGGTCGTCGCCGAGCGGGTCGTCAGGCCCACCGCTGCGGGGACGGTGACGTCGTCGAGGACGGAGGTGTCGGCCCGGATGCCGAAGGTGCTCCGCAGGGTGGACAGGTAGCTTCCCCCCGGGCCGTCGGCGAAGGCCGCCGGGAGCTCGCGCGGGTTGCCGATGGCCGTCACGACGTACGGGCGGGTCAGCGGTCGGTACCCGACGATGATCGCCGACCCGGCGAAGCGGATCGCCGACAGCGACGTGAGCCGCTTGCCGTTGATGCTCACCGCCTCGGCCCCGGCCTCCCAGAGGGAGTTCACGACGAACTGCAGGTCCCGGGCGTAGACCCGGCCCTGGTCCGCCGGGCTCCCCGCGGCCTGGTCCTCGCCGTCGGTCCGGGGCGCGTCGTCGAGGGTGACCTGGAGGCCCGGGCCGTGCATCGCAACGGCCCCCACCGACCGGGCCAGCTCGCGGGTCCGCTCGACCGTGCTCCCCTGGCCCCCGAGCTCGGTGGACTCGAGGGCGGACACCTGGGCCTGGAGGTCCGCCGCCTCGGCCGAGAGCTTGTCGACGTCGGCGCGGCGGTGCTCGATCTGGCCGATGAGGTCGGCCCGCGCGGCGGAGCGGGGCGAGCTGGTCGCGGTGAGGTTGTAGGCCGCGATCCCGACGACGAGCCCGATGACGAGGGTGGCGGCGAGGAGCAGCGGTGAGCGCAGCGAGGTCGACGGGGGCAGCCCGGCGGCCTTCCGGCGGTCCGCCGCCGCCGCGTACCCGGGGTCGAGGGGCCGGCGCATCATCGTCGTGATGAGCGTCATCGACGCGTCCGGGGCACCCGCGGGGGGGCGCTGCTCGCTCACGCCGCGACCTCGCGCCGTGCCTCGAGGAGCCGCCGCAGCTGTCCCGCGTAGAGGAGGCCGGCGAGCCAGTAGAGCGCCACGCCCCACCACACGAAGGCCCAGGCGATCGGCTCGGCGACCCGCGCGACGGGCCCGTCGCCATCGGCGAGGAGCAGCAGCGGGAAGGCGTAGAGGAGGTTGAACGTCGCGGCCTTGCCGGCGAAGTGGACCGGCAGCCCGACCCATCCGTGGCGGGTGGCGATGAGGACGACGACCCCCATGAAGGCCTCGCGGGCGAAGAGCACCCCGACGAGCCACCACGGGACGATGTCGCGCCAGGCCAGCCCGAGGAGGGTCGCGGCGATGTAGAGCCGGTCGGCCACCGGGTCGAGCAGCTGCCCGAGACGCGAGACCAGGCCGTACCGCCGGGCGATCTTGCCGTCGAGCCAGTCGGTGATGCCCGAGGCGGCGAGGAGGACGAGCGCGAGGGCGTCCCGCTCGGTGAGGATCGCCCAGAGGAAGACGGGGACACCGACGAGGCGGAGCGCGGAGAGGGCGTTCGGCACGGTGAGCACCCGGCCGCTCACCGCGCTCTCGGTCCTCTCCTGCGGCATGGCGCCACTGTATGTGGTCCGGCTCGGGTGGCCGACAACCGGCGGCGCGCGGTGCACCTAGGGTGGGCGGGTGCTGACACCACTCCTCGGGGCCGGCGAGGCCGAGCTGAGACGCGACCGGACCAGCGTGAAGTGGCTGGCCTACCCCGCCGACGTCCTGCCCCTCTGGGTGGCGGAGATGGACGTCGCGCCGTGCCCTGCGGTCGTCGACACGGTGACCGCGGCGCTCCGACGGGGAGACACCGGGTACGGGTGGGCGCCGCGCTACGTCGGCGCCGTCGCCCGGTACGCGCGAGACGCGTGGGGATGGCGGTTCTCGCCGTCCGCGGGGCGGGTCGTGGCCGACGTGATGATCGGGGCGGCCGAGGTGCTCCGGACGCTCACCGACGAGGGTGGTCCGGTCATCGTCTCCCCGCCGGTGTACGACTCGTTCTTCGGCTTCGTCGACGCCATCGGCCGTCGGCGCGTCGACGCGCCGCTCACCGCGGAGGGGCGGCTCGACCCGGTCGCGCTTGAGGCGACGTTCCGGTCCGCGACGGCGGGCGGCGAACGCGCGGCCTACCTCCTGTGCAACCCGCAGAACCCCACGGGCGTCGTCCACACCCGCGAGGAGCTCACGGCCTTGGCGGCCCTGACGGAGCGGCACGGCGTCCGGGTCGTCTCCGACGAGATCCACGCCCCGCTCGTCCACGCCGGAGGCCCCGCGTTCACCCCCTACCTCTCGGTCCCGGGCGCCGAGCGGGGGTTCGCGCTCTTCTCCCCCTCCAAGGGCTGGAACCTCGCCGGGCTGAAGTCGGCCCTCCTCGTCGCGGGGCCGGGCGCCCTCGACGAGCTGCGCCGTTTCCCTGAGGTGCACACGCACGGCTCGTCGCACATCGGGGCGATGGCGCACGTCGCTGCTCTCGAGGACGGCCGCGAGTGGCTGGCGCAGCTGCTCGGGGAGCTCGGGGCCAACCTCGACCTCCTCGGGCGCCTCCTCGCCGAGCACCTGCCCGACGTGCGCTGGCGGCGCCCCGAGGCGACCTACCTGGCCTGGCTGGACTGCCGGGAGCTGGGGCTCGGGGACGACCCGGCCGAGGTGTTCCTCCGTCGCGGGCGGGTCGCGCTGGGGTCGGGGCCGCGCTACGCCCCAGACGGCGGACAGGGGTTCGTCCGGATCAACGTCGCCACCTCACCGGAGATCATCGAGGACGCCGTGCGCCGGATGGCCTCCGTCGTCTGAGGCCCCGGGAGCGAGCTCTCGGCTCGTCGCCGCGAGGAGGTGGTGGTCACGTCGGCCGGACCCCGTACGCGGGCGGTCCTACGCTGGGAGAGGAGGCGTTCGCCATGGCGACGACGACAGACAGAGGCCCTTCGACCAGCCCGACCGGCGGAGACGCTCCGGTCGGACCCGAGTTCCGTACCCGCAGGTCCCTGAGCCGAGCCTGGGTGTCCATCGCCCTCGTCCCGGCCTTCTTCGCCCTCTCGTTCGTCGTGCAGACGGGCATCTACGCCTGGACGGGCTACGACCCGAGCGCCGGGGACGAGCCGCTCTCCGCCAGCCTGGCCGCCGCCGACCCCGGTCTTGCCATCGTGCTCGTGCCCTGCGTCGCGGCGGTCGTCCACGGTGTCCGGGCGTCGCGCGATGGTGACCGTACCGGCGGCATCCCCGCGGGGTTCGGGGCGCTCCTGGCGATCGGTGCGACCGTCCTGACCCTCCTCAACCTGTAGATGCTCCCGCTGCGGCTGGAACCGCTCCGCCTCGCGATCGACGAACGACGAGCCGAGG
>DASSQJ010000142.1:0-3109 GCA_035702545.1 Phycicoccus sp. | reverse complement strand
CCGGCCCGGTGCCGTGGACGGTGGCGAGGTCGACCCCCAGCTCCTCCGCGAGGCGCCGGGCGAGCGGGGAGATGCGTCCGGGGCCCCCGCCGTGGCGCAGCTCGGCGCGCGGGGCGGCCGCCGGGGCCGTCGGCGGTTCCGCCGTCCGCACCGCGGCCCTGACGGGCGCGGGTGCCTTCCCGGCCGCGGCCCGGGCGGAGCCGTCGCCGCCGGGGGCGGCGAGCGTCGCGAGGACGGTCCCCACGGGCACCTTCCGGCCGGGCTGGACCGCCAGCTCCTCGACGACGCCGTCGTCGAAGCACTCGACCTCGACGGCGGACTTCGCGGTGTCGACGACCGCGACGATGTCGCCGCGGTGGACGACGTCACCGGGCGCGACGAGCCACTCGAGGAGGGTGCCCTCGGTCATGTCGGCGCCGAGGGAGGGCATCCGGAACTCAGGCATCGGCGCCCACCACCCGCCGGGCCGTCGCGACGACGTCCTCGACCTGGGGGAGGGCGGCGTCCTCGAGGTGCTTCGGGTACGGCGTCGGCACCTCCACCCCGCAGACCCGTTCGACGGGGGCGTCCAGCTCGTAGAGCGCGCGCTCGGCGATCCGGGCGCTCAGCTCGGCCGAGACGCCGACGCTGCGCCAGCCCTCGTCGACGACGACCGCCCGGTGCGTCCGTCCGACCGAGCCCAGGACGGTCTCGTCGTCGAGCGGGCGGAGGACGCGCAGGTCGACGACCTCGGCGTCGATGCCCTGGCCGGCGAGCACGTCGGCGGCCGCGAGCACCCGGGGGACCGTCCCCCCGATCCCGATGAGCGTGACGTCGGTCCCGGGACGGCGCACCGCGGCGTGCGAGATGTCGACGGCCACCGGCTCGGTCGGCAGCTCGCCGGCGAGGTTGTAGAGGGAGCCGTGCTCGAAGAGGACGACGGGGTCGGGGTCCTCGAGGGCGGGCCACAGCATCCCGCGGGCGTCCTCGAGGGTCCCGGGCGCGAGGACCGTCAGCCCCGGCACGTGGGCGTAGTACGCCTCGAGGCTGTGCGAGTGCTGCGCCGCGAGCTGCCGGCCGCCGCCGGTCGTCATCCGGATGACGAGGGGCACCGAGAGCTGCCCACCGGACATGTGCCGCAGGGTCGCCGCGTTGTTGAGGACCTGGTCGAGGGCGAGGAGGCTGAAGTTCACCGTCATGATCTCGACGATCGGCCGCAGGCCGCCGAGGGCCGCTCCGATCCCCGCGCCGGTGAACGCCGCCTCGGAGAGGGGCGTGTCGCGGATCCGCTCCTCGCCGAACTCCTCGAGCAGCCCGAGGCTCACGGCGAACGAGCCGCCGTACCGGCCGACGTCCTCGCCCATGAGGAAGACCCGCTCGTCGCGGCGCATCGCCTCGCGGTGCGCCTCGCGCAGCGCCTCCCGGTACGTCGTCGCGTACGTCGCCGGCGCCGTGGCGGCCGGGGTCGTGGTCGTGGTCACGGCCGTCCTCCTTCCCCGGGGGCGACGGGGACCCGCACCGGGCCGCCCTCCCCGGCGTCCTCGGGCCGCGTCATGAGGAACCGGGTGAGCTCCTCCACCGGCTCCCACGGTGCCGCCTCGGCCGCGTCGACGGCCGCCGCCACCTCGGCCGCGACCGCTGCCTCGAGGTCGGCGAGGTCGGCCTCGGTGAGCCGACCCTCGGCGACGAGGCGCTCGGTAAGGGTCGACACCGGGTCACGCGCCTTGAACCGCTCGATCTCGGCCTTGTCGCGGTAGCGGTCCGGGTCGTACATCGAGTGCGCCCGGAAGCGGTACGTCTGCAGCTCGAGGAACACCGGCCCGTCACCGCCCCGTACCGCGGCCACCGCCTCGTCGGCCGCGGCGCGCACCGCCTCGACGTCCATCCCGTCGACGACGCGGGCGGCCATCCCGTAGCTCGCGGCCCGCGCGGCGAGGTCGGTGTTCGCGTGCTCCCGGGCCAGGGCGGTGCCCATCGCGTACCGGTTGTTCTCGCAGCAGAAGAGCACCGGCAGGTGCCAGAGCGCGGCGAGATTGGCGCTCTCGTGGAACTCGCCCTCGGCCACCGCGCCGTCCCCGAAGAGGACGGCGGTGACGACCGGGCGGCCGAGCATCGCGTCGGCGAGGGCGAGCCCGACCGCCGGGGGCAGGCCGCCCGCGACGATCGCGTTCCCGCCGTAGAACCGGCGCCCGGCGTCGAAGAGGTGCATCGAGCCGCCGCGGCCGCGGCTGCAGCCGGTGGCCTTCCCGAAGAGCTCGGCCATGACGTCGTCGGCCGGGACCCCGCGGGCCAGCGCGTGACCGTGCTCGCGGTACGTCGACACGACGGCGTCCTGCGGCCCGAGCGCCCCGACGACGCCGACGGCGGTGGCCTCCTCGCCGATGCACAGGTGGAGGAAGCCGCGGATGCGGGTCGCGCTGTAGAGCTCGACGCACTTCTCCTCGAAGCGCCGGATGAGGAGCATCTCGCGGAGCATCGCCAGCGGGTCCGCGGGGATGGTCCGCACGGCTCCCGGGTCGGGGGCCGGGGCCGTGGCCGGGCTGGTCGTCGTCATGGCGTCTCCTCCACCGTCGAGGTGTCGCCCTCGGGCAGGCCGAGCTCGCGGGCCTTGAGCAGGCGGCGCATCACCTTGCCGCTGCGGGTGTGCGGCAGGTGCGGGTCGAACGCGATCTCGCGCGGCGCCAGCGCGCCGAGCCGGTGCCGGCCGAACGTGATGAGCTCGCGCTGCAGGGCCGGCGCCGGTTCGTAGCCCGGGCGCAGCGTCACGAACGCCTTGACGATCTCGCCGGCCAGCGGGTCCGGCTTGCCGATGACGCCGACCTCGGCGACGGCCTCGTGCTCCATGAGGGCGCTCTCGACCTCGAACGGGCCGATGAGGTGACCGGCCGACTTGATGACGTCGTCGGCGCGCCCGACGAACCAGACGTACCCGTCGGCGTCGATGCGCGCGAGGTCGCCGCTGAGGTACCACCCGTCGGCGAACGCGCGGGCGTACCGGTCGGGGTCATCGAGGTAGGCCCGGAACATCGAGGGCCAGCCGGGCCGCAGCGCGAGCTCACCGACCTCGTCGGCCCCGGTCAGCACCTGCACGCGCCCGTCGACGACGGCGGCACGGCCGTCGGCGCCCTGG
>DASSQJ010000141.1:0-4218 GCA_035702545.1 Phycicoccus sp. | reverse complement strand
AGGGGTTCACCGGCGCGGCGCTGCTCTCCGTGACGGCCGCAGTCGAGAGCGGCGCCGGGATGGTGCGGTACGTCGGGACGCCGACCCCGACCGGGCTGGTCCGCGCGCACGTGCCCGAGGCGGTCCACGGCGTGGGCCGCGTGCAGGCCTGGGTCGTCGGCCCGGGGCTCGACCCGGACGCGCCCGGCGAGGGCACGTCCGGCCCGGACGACCCCGGCGCGGACGCCGCCGCCCAGCTGGCCGCGGCCCGGGCCGCGCTCGCCGGGGACGAGCCGGTCGTCGTCGACGCCGGGGGCCTGGACCTCCTCGACGACGCCGGGTTCGCCGCGCGGCGCGGCCGCGTCACGCTGCTGACGCCCCACGCCGGTGAGGCGGCGCGCCTCCTCTCCCGCCTCGGCGGGGAGGACGTCGACCGCGCCGCGGTGGAGCGGGGCCCCCTCGAGCACGCCCGGGCGCTCGCCCGGCACACCGGCGCGACCGTCCTCCTCAAGGGCTCGACGACCCTCGTCGTCCCGCCGGACGAGGGGGGGACGGCGTTCTCGCAGGCGGACGCCCCCGCGTGGCTCGCCACCGCCGGCGCGGGCGACGTCCTCGCCGGGCTGCTCGGCACGCTGCTCGCCGCCGGGCTCGGCCCGGGGGAGGCGGGCGCCCTCGGCGCCCTCGTCCACGGGGTCGCGGCCGACCGGGCGTCCGAGGGAGGGCCCGTTCGGGCGCTGCGGGTCGCCCAGGCCCTGCCCGGCGCCGTCGCGGCCCTCCTGCGCCGCTGAAACCCCCGGGGGTGTGGCCGACGGCTCCTCCGGACCCGCCCGGCCCTAGACTGATCCGACCGATGTCGAACGCCCCCACCGCCCCGCCACCCGCGCCGCCGGGCGCCTCGGCGTGGGTGAGCATCGACCTCGACGCCATCCGCGACAACGTCGCCGAGCTCGTCCGACGGGCCGCGCCGGCCGCGGTGCTCGCGGTCGTCAAGGGCGACGCGTACGGCCACGGGCTCGTCCCCGCGGCCCGGGCCGCCCTGGCCGGTGGTGCGACCTGGCTCGGGGTCGCCCAGCTCGACGAGGCGCTCCGCCTCCGGGCGGCCGGGGTCAGCGCCCCGCTCCTCGCGTGGATCTTCGTCCCCGGCGCCGACGTCGAGGGGGCCGTCGCCGCCGACATCGACGTCACCGTCGGCAGCGAGTGGAGCCTCCAGGCGGTCCTCGACGCCGCCCGCGCCCTCGGCCGGCCGGCCCGGACCCAGGTCAAGGTCGACACCGGCCTCGGCCGGGGTGGCGTCCTCACCGACTGGCCCCGGATGGCGGCCGCACTCGCCCGGGCAGAGGCCGAGGGTGCGGTGACCGTCACCGGCGTCTGGTCGCACTTCGCGTGGGCCGACGCGCCGATGCACCCGACCGTGCGCCGCCAGCAGGAGCGCTTCGTCGAGGCGGTGGACGAGCTCGCGCGCGCCGGGGTGCGCCCACCGCTGCGGCACCTCGCCAACTCGGCGGCGACGCTGACCAACCCCTCCGCCCACTTCGACCTCGTGCGCCCCGGCCTCGCCGTCTACGGCCTCTCCCCGGTGCCGGACCTCGGCGACCCCGCCCACTTCGGGCTCCGCGAGGCGATGCGGGTCACCGCGCGGCTCGCGCTCGTCAAGCGGGCCCGGGCCGGTCAGGGAGTCAGCTACGGCCACGAGTACACGACCGACCGTGACACCGTCCTCGGGCTGGTCCCGCTGGGGTACGCGGACGGCATCCCCCGGCACGCCGGGAACCGCGGACCGCTCCTGGTGAACGGGCGGCGGTACACCGTCGCCGGGCGGGTCTGCATGGACCAGGTGGTCATCGACCTCGGGCCGGACTTCGAGGGCGCGGCCGGCGACGAGGTGGTCGTGCTCGGTCGGGCCGCCGACGGCGAGCCCTGCGCCCAGCAGTGGGCCGAGGCGGCCGGCACCATCAACTACGAGATCGTCACCCGGATGGGCCCGCGCCTGCCCCGGGTCCTCCTCGGGGGGGAGCCGTCGTGACCCCGCTCACCGGGTTCGGCGCCGCGGCCGGGGCGGTCACGGAACGGGTGCGGCGCGCGCGGACCGGGCTGCGCTCGAGCGAGGGGCCCTCGTCGTGGTCGCACACGCCGTCGGAGGCGCTCGTCGTCACGGCCGACGACGGCGTCGCCCTCCACGTCGAGATCGACGCCCCCGAGACGGCGAGCCGGGGCCGGCGCCACCTCGCCGGGCGCACGCCCACCGTCGTCCTCGTCCACGGCTTCGCCCTGAGCATGGAGTCCTGGGTCCTCCAGCGCCGGGCCCTCATCCACGAGGGCTTCCGGGTCGTCGCCTACGACCAGCGCGGCCACGGCCGCTCCGGCCTGCCGGACCTCGCGTCGTGCACCGTCGCCCAGCTCGGCCGCGACCTCGCCGCGGTGCTCCGGGCGACCTGTCCTGCTGGCCCGGTCGTCCTCGTCGGGCACTCGATGGGCGGGATGACGATCATGTCCTTCGCCGGGCAGCACCCCGACGTCGTCCGCGACCGGGTCCTCGCCGTCGCGCTCGTCTCGACGAGCCCCGGTGGCAACGAGGTGACCGAGTTCGGGCTGGGGGCGACGGCCGGCCGCGTCGTCGGCTCCTTCGGTCCCGGGGTGCTCACCCGCCTCTCCCGGCACGCCGGCCCCATCAACCTCCTCCGCCGCATGGGCAAGACGGTCCAGGACGCCGTCGTCGAGCGCTGGGCCTTCGGCTCCCCGGTCGCCCCGGCCCTCGTCGACCACGTCGCGGACATGATCTTCGGCACCTCCTTCGACGTCATGGCCGCCTTCCTTCCCGACATCGACGACCTCGACATCGGCGCCGACGTCGCCGCGCTGACCGGCGTGGAGACCCTCGTGATGAACGGCGCCCGTGACCTCATCACGCCGGCGTCGCACAGCGAGGAGATCGTCCGGCTGCTCCCCGGCGCCGAGCACGTCGTCGTCGAGAACGCCGGGCACATCCTCATGCTCGAGCACGACGAGCTCGTCACCCAGCAGCTGCTCATGCTCATCGCCCGGGCCCAGCGGGCCGTCGCCGAGGGCGTGCCGGTCTCGAGCAAGCCGCGGGTGCGCCGGACCATCCAGGACTTCTCGAAGAAGCGGCGGGCGGCGCGCGCCCGACCCGGACGCGAGGCGGCCTCGTGAGCGCGCGACGGGTCGAGCTGGCCGAACCCGAGGACACCCGGCGCCTGGGCGAGGCGCTCGGGCGGATGCTGCGGGCCGGCGACCTCGTCGTCCTCACCGGAGACCTCGGCGCGGGGAAGACGACCCTCGTCCAGGGGATCGGCGACGGCCTCGGCGTGCGGGGTCCGGTCACGTCCCCGACCTTCGTCATCGCCCGGGTGCATCCGTCGACGGTCGGGGGGCCGCCGCTCGTGCACGTCGACGCCTACCGGCTGCACGGGACGCTCGAGCTCGACGACCTCGACCTCGACGCCGCGGTCGAGGACAGCGTCACGGTCGTCGAGTGGGGCCACGGCCTCGTCGAGGACCTCGCGGAGGACCGGCTCGAGGTGCTCCTCGAGGCGGACCCGGCGACCGAGGTGCGGACCGCCGTCGTGAGCGGCAACGGCGGCCGCTGGGCCGGTGACGACGCGGCCGAGGCGCTCGCCGGACTCGGAGGTGTGCCGTGCTGATGCTCGCCATCGACACTGCGACCTCCCTCGTCGGGGCCGCGGTGCTCGGGGGGGACGGCTCCGAACCGGTGGTGCGCACCGCCGAAGGACCCCGTGCGCAGACCGAGCTGCTCGCCCCGCTCGTCCGGGAGGCCCTCGAGGCCGCGGGGGCCGCTCCGGCGGACCTCACCGACATCGCCGTGGGCACCGGTCCGGGCCCCTTCACGGGCCTGCGGGTCGGCCTCGTGACCGCCGTGACGATGGGGTACGCCCTGGGCGTCCAGGTGCACGGGGTGTGCAGCCTCGACGTGCTCGCCGAGCAGGCGTGGACGGGCGGCCCGGCTGACCTGCTCGTCGCCACCGACGCCCGGCGCCGCGAGGTGTACTGGGCCCGGTACACCGGCGCCGGGGACGGGGTCGCAGGCGGCGTGCGGCGCGTGGCCGGCCCATCGGTGGACCGTCCCGCCGACCTGGCGCCCGACCTCCGCGCCCTGCCCACGGCCGGGCGCGGACCCGTGCTCCACCCGGACCTCTTCCCGAGCCCGCTCCGGCCGCTCGACGTCGACCCGGGGGTCCTCGGCCTGGTCGCGTTGCGCCGGCT
>DASSQJ010000140.1:0-2401 GCA_035702545.1 Phycicoccus sp. | reverse complement strand
GACCCGGGTGCCGTGCTCGGCGCCCCCGAGCATCCCGCCCTGGGCGAGGTCCCCGAGCATCCGGGTGATCGTCGCGTGGTGCTGGGCCGCGAGGACCTCGGTCGGCGCGAGCAGGGCCGCCTGTCCCCCGCTGTCGACGGCCTGGAGCATCGCGCGGAGTGCCACGACGGTCTTGCCCGAGCCGACCTCGCCCTGGAGCAGGCGGTGCATGGGGACCTCGCGGGCCAGCTCGGCCGCCACCGTGTCGCCGACGGCACGCTGTCCGGCCGTGAGCTCGAAGGGGAGCCGCGCGGCGAAGGCGGCGAGCAGCCCGTCGGCCCGCCCCGGGCGGGCGCGGGTCGAGTCGCCGGCCGCGGCCCGACGTCGTCGGGCGAGCGTGGCCTGGAGGACGAACGCCTCCTCGTAGCGCAGCCGGCGGCGGGCCTGCTCGACCTCCTCCATCGAGTCCGGGGTGTGGATGCCGCGCAGCGCCGTGGTGCGTCCGACGAGGTGGCGCCGCTCGAGGACCTCGGCGGGGATGGGGTCGGGCACCTCGTCGAGGACGTCGAGGACCCGGCGGACGCTCTCGGTGACGGTCCACGTGTGGAGCTTGCCGACGGAGCGGTAGATGGGGATGAGCGCCTTGCGCTCGCCCGCGTCGAAGTCGTCGAGCATCGTGTAGCCGGGGTGGGCGAGCTGGAGTCGCTGACCGTAGCGGCCGACCGTCCCGGCGAAGATGCCGCGGGCGCCCGGGACGAGGTTGCGGACGTGGCCGTGGGGAGAGAAGAAGGCGACGTCGAGCTCGTTGCGCCCGTCGGTGATGACGACCTCGAGCATCGAGCCCTTCCGCGTCTTCATCGGCCGCGTGCGCGCAGACTTGACCTCGGCGACGCCGACGAGGAAGCGGCCCGGCTCGGCGGAGCCGAGGTCGGCCTCGCGGGTCCGGTACCGACGGGGCCAGAAGGCGAGGAGGTCGCCGACGGTCTCGATGCCCCGCGCCTTGGCGAACTGGACGGCCGCGCTCGCGATGATCGGCCGCAGCGGGCTCGTCTCGGTCGCCACCTCACTCCACCCCGAGGAGGAGGGGGTACACCGGCTGGCCGCCGTCGACGACGACGACCTCGAGCTCGGGGCGGTCGTGGAGCAGGGCGGCCGAGGTCCGCGCGGCGAGGCCGGGCTCGGCCTCGGAGCCGACGACGAGGGTGACGAGCTCCCCGCCGGCGGAGAGGAGGCGGTCGAGGACCTCGCGGGCGGTCCGCTCGAGGTCCTCGCCGAGGAGCGCGACGTCGCCGTCGACGATGCCCAGGACGTCGCCGGGGTGGCAGACCCCCGCCCACGTCAGGGCCTCCTTCGTGGCCACGGTCACCGCGCCGTGGCGGGTCGCGACGGCCGCCGACGTCATCGCGACGACGTTGGCGTGCAGGGGGCGCCCGGGGTCGAGGACCGCGAGGGCCGCGAGGGACTGGACCGTCGCCCGGGCCGGGACGACGTGGGCGTCGATGCCCTCGGCCGCCGCCGCCTCGGCGGCGGCCTCGGCGGCCATGACCGTGTCGGGGTCGCCGGGGAGGACCACGACGTCGGAGGCGCCGGTCTCGCGGAGGGCGTGGAGGAGCTGCCGGGCCGAGGCGCGCCGCCCCGGAAGGGACTCGACGACCACCGCGCCGGCCTCGGCGAGGAGCGAGGCGATGCCCGGCCCGGCGGCACAGGCGACGACACCGACCGGCGCCGGCTCACGGCGCGCGGCGACCTGGCTGTGCAGGTGGGTGATCCGGATGCGCTCCGGCCGCCCGGCCGCGATGCCGGCCTCGACCGCCGCGCCGGCGTCGTCGACGTGGACGTGGACGTTCCACAGGTCGGGGCCGCCGACGACGAGCAGCGAGTCCCCGAGGGCGTCGAGGGCGCTCGTCAGGGTCGCGACGGCCGGTGCGCTGGAGCCGGTGAGGAGGTACATCACCTCGTAGGCCGGCCCCTGCGCCTCGGGCGCCCCGTCGTCGTCGAGGGGGTCCCGAGCACCGGCCGGCGTGGCGCCGGCCCCGCCCGCCGTGTGCCACTCCTCGCGGCGGCGCAAAGGTGGCCCGGCCGAGAGCAGCCGGTCGTCGGTGCCGGTCCACGTGCCGGTCACGACGCGGTGGAGCGACTCGAGCATGAGGACGCAGCCGGCGCCACCGGCGTCGACGACGCCCGCCCGGGCGAGGGCCGGCAGCTGTTCGGGCGTGCGGGCCAGCGCCTCGCGGGCCGCGTCCACCGCGGCCGAGCACACCGCGGCCAGCCCTCCCCCGGTGTCGGCCTCGCGGCGGGCGGCCGCCGCCGCGGCGTCGGCCCCGGTGTGGCTCGTCCCCTCCGGGGGGTGGGCCACGCGGGCCCGGGCCGCGGCGGCCCCGCGCGCGAACGCCTCGGCGAGCAGCGGCGCGTCGACCACCTC
>DASSQJ010000139.1:0-9865 GCA_035702545.1 Phycicoccus sp. | reverse complement strand
AAGAAGGCCCGCGGCGGCCGGCTCACCGTCGAGGACTTCATGGGGACGACGATCTCCCTGACGAACCCCGGCACCATCGGCACCGTGCACTCGGTCCCGCGGCTGATGGCCGGTCAGGGCGCCATCATCGGTGTCGGGGCGATGGACTACCCCGCCGAGTGGCAGGGCGCGAGCAACGAGACCCTGAACCGCAACGCGGTGAGCAAGATCCTCACCCTGACGAGCACCTACGACCACCGGATCATCCAGGGCGCGCAGTCCGGCGACTTCCTCCGCATCGTCCACGGCCTGCTCCTCGGCGAGCAGGGGTTCTACGACGAGATCTTCGAGTCGCTGCGCATCCCCTACGAGCCGATCCGCTGGGTCCAGGACGTCTCGGCCACCCACGACGACGACATCAACAAGGTCGCCCGGGTCCAGGAGCTCATCCACGCCTACCGGGTGCGCGGCCACCTCATGGCCGACACCGACCCGCTGGAGTACAAGCAGCGCCGCCACCCCGACCTCGACATCACCCGGCACGGCCTGACCCTCTGGGACCTCGACCGCTTCTTCGCGACCGGTGGCTTCGGCGGCGAGCCGTTCCTCAAGCTGCGCAAGATCCTCGGCATCCTCCGCGACTCGTACTGCCGCACCGTCGGCGTCGAGTACATGCACATCCAGGACCCCGAGCAGCGGCAGTGGATCCAGGACAAGGTCGAGGTGGGCTACGCCAAGACCACCCGCGAGGAGCAGCTGCGGATCCTGCGGCGGCTCAACGCCGCCGAGGCCTTCGAGACCTTCCTCCAGACCAAGTTCGTCGGCCAGAAGCGGTTCTCGCTCGAGGGTGGCGAGTCCGTCATCGCCCTCCTCGACCGGGTCCTCTCCCGGGCCGCCGAGGACGACCTCGACGAGGTCTGCATCGGGATGCCGCACCGCGGCCGCCTCAACGTCCTCGCCAACATCGCCGGCAAGTCCTACGGCCAGATCTTCCGCGAGTTCGAGGGCCGGGCCGACCCGAAGTCGGTCCAGGGCTCCGGCGACGTCAAGTACCACCTCGGCACCGAGGGCGAGTTCACCGCGGAGTCCGGCGCGACGACCAAGGTCTACCTCGCGGCGAACCCCTCCCACCTCGAGGCGGTCAACCCCGTCCTCGAGGGCATCGTCCGGGCCAAGCAGGACCGCCTCAACCTCGCCGGCGAGGACTTCACGGTGCTGCCCGTCCTCCTCCACGGGGACGCGGCCTTCGCCGGCCAGGGCGTCGTCGCCGAGACGCTCAACCTCTCCCAGCTGCGCGGCTACCGCACCGGCGGGACCGTGCACGTGGTCATCAACAACCAGGTCGGCTTCACGACCTCGCCGAGCAGCTCCCGCTCCTCGACGTACTCCACCGACGTCGCGCGGATGATCCAGGCCCCGATCTTCCACGTCAACGGCGACGACCCGGAGGCGTGCGTGCGGGTCGCCGAGCTCGCCTACGAGTTCCGCAAGGAGTTCCACAAGGACGTTGTCATCGACATGGTCTGCTACCGGCGCCGGGGCCACAACGAGGGCGACGACCCCTCGATGACCCAGCCGCTCATGTACAACCTCATCGAGGCCAAGCGCAGCGTCCGCAAGCTCTACACCGAGTCCCTCATCGGCCGTGGCGACATCACCGTCGAGGACGCCGAGGCCGCCCTGCGCGACTACCAGCAGCAGCTGGAGCGGGTCTTCGTCGAGACCAAGGAGGCGCTGCGCTCGGCCGAGCGCGAGCACGAGGTCGGCCGCGAGGACGAGGACGGCCACGGCGGCCTCGAGCCGCCCGCCGCCCAGGCGCCGTACGCCGACCGGACCAGCCACTCCTCGACCGAGACCGCCATCTCGACCGAGACACTGCAGCGCATCGGGGACGCCTTCACGAGCCCGCCCGACGGCTTCACGGTGCACCCGAAGCTGCGCCAGATGCTCGAGAAGCGGGCCGAGTCCACCCGCGAGGGCGGCATCGACTGGGGCACCGGCGAGCTCATCGCCTTCGGCTCCCTCCTCCTCGAGGGGACCCCGGTCCGCCTCGCCGGCCAGGACAGCCGCCGCGGGACGTTCGTCCAGCGGCACGCGGTCCTCATCGACAAGCAGAACGCCTCCGAGTGGACCCCGCTGCTCTACCTCGCGCCGGGGCAGGCGAAGTTCTGGGTGTACGACAGCCTGCTCTCCGAGTTCGCCGCGATGGGCTTCGAGTACGGCTACTCGGTGGAGCGCCCCGACGCGCTCGTCCTCTGGGAGGCCCAGTTCGGCGACTTCCTCAACGGGGCCCAGACCATCGTCGACGAGTTCGTCTCCAGCGGCGAGCAGAAGTGGGGCCAGCGCTCCTCCGTCGTCCTCCTCCTCCCCCACGGCTACGAGGGCCAGGGCCCGGACCACTCCTCCGGCCGCATCGAGCGCTTCCTCACGATGTGCGCCGAGGGCAACATGACGGTGGCCTACCCCTCGACCCCGGCGAGCTACTTCCACCTCCTGCGCCGCCAGGCCTACGCCCGCCCGCGCCGCCCGCTCATCGTCTTCACCCCGAAGTCGATGCTCCGGCTCAAGGCGTCGGCGAGCGCACCCGAGGACTTCACGACCGGCGGCTTCCGGCCCGTGCTGCCCGACCGCCCCGGTGCGACCCAGGGCGAGGTGAGCCGCGTCCTCATCGCCGCCGGCAAGGTCGTCTACGACCTCGAGGCCGAGCGCGAGCGGCGCGGCGACACCTCGACGGCGATCCTCCGGCTCGAGCAGTACTACCCGCTGCCCGGGGCCGAGCTCGCCGAGGCGCTCTCGCACTACCCGGGCGCCGAGGTCGTCGTCGTCCAGGACGAGCCCCGGAACATGGGCGGCTGGCCGTTCCTCGCGATCAACCTGCCCGAGGCGCTCGCGGCCCACGAGGAGACCCGGCCGCTGCACGTCGTCTCCCGCGCACCGTCGGCCTCGCCGGCCGCCGGGTCGACGAAGAAGCACGCGGCCGAGCAGGCCGACCTGCTCGCCCGGGCCTTCGACCGCTGAGCGCCGGGGCGCCTGCACCGACCGGGTGCGGGCGCCGGGTAGCCTCCGAGGGGTGTACTTCACCGACCGCGGGATCGAGGAGCTGGAGGCCCGGCGCGGCGACGAGGAGGTCAGCCTCGGCTGGCTCGCCGAGCAGCTGCGCACGTTCGTGGACCTCCACCCGGACTTCGAGGTGCCGGTGGAGCGCCTGGCGACCTGGCTGGCCCGGCTCGACGACGAGGACGAGTGACTTCACGACATGGTTGACCCGCGGACCGCGGACGACGGCGGCACCCCCATCGAGTTCCGGCCCAGCGCGACGGCACAGGTGGTCCCCGAGGGACCCCGCGACGTCGCGCTCGTCTTCCTCGGCGCCTCGCTCGTCTCCGGCGTCGGCGACCCGAAGGGGCAGGGCTGGGTCACCCGCGTCGTCGGGCGCACCCAGCACCCGGACCTCGAGCTGACCGCCTACAACCTCGGCGTACGGGGCAACACGACCGCCGACCTCCTCGAGCGGTGGGCCACCGAGGTCCCGCTGCGCTGGGCCGGGCGCACCGAGCGGCGGCTCGTCGTCTCGATCGGCACCAACGACATCGTCTCCGGCATCTCGCTCGCCCGGCACCGGCTCAACCTCGCCAACCTCCTCGACGACGCCGCGACCCAGGGAGTGGGGACCTTCGTCGTCAGCCCGCCCCCGACCGACGACGACGAGGTCAACACGCGCCTCGAGGTCCTCGTCGAGGCCCAGGCCGACGTCTGTGCGCGCCGGGGGGTGCCGTTCGTCGACTGCTACCACCCGCTGCGGGCCCACGACCAGTGGCGCACCGACCTCGCCGCGAGCCAGGTGCCCCACCACCCCGGCCAGGCGGGGTACGGGCTCATCGCCTGGCTCGTGCTCCACAACGGCTGGAACGAGTGGCTCCAGATCGCCTGACCCCGCCGGTCAACCCGTGGTGTCGATGAAGTCCCGCAGGACCTCGACGAACCGGTCGGGGTCGTCCAGGTGGGGGAAGTGTCCCGCGCCCTCGAAGAGCTCGACCTGGCAGCGGTCGATCGTGCTCGTGGCGGAGGCCGCGTGCCAAGCGGGGATCAACCGGTCCTTGGTCCCCCACACGACGAGGGTCGGCAGGGGGCGGGCCTCGGGCAGGTAGTCGTGCGCGCTGATCGTCTGCCCGCCGGGGTCGATGACGGCGCGCGTGGTCGCGAGAAACGCGCGGCGGGTGTCGGGGTCGGCGAGCGAGGTGAACCCGCGCCAGACCTCCGACAGGTCCGAACCCGACCTCATCCCGAGCCCGCCGAGGACCCGGCCGGCCGTGGAGACGCGGTCGCGCACCCAGCCGGAGGCGATGACAGGGAGCACGAGCTCGGCGCCTGGGAGCGTCGCGGCGCGAAGCAGCGGGCTGACCTCCCGGCCCAGCCCCCCGCTGGCGACGAGAACGAGCCGCTCGACCCGTTCGGGGAAGAGGTAGGAGAACAGCATGGCGATGCCACCGCCGAGGGAGTGGCCGACGATGGTCACCCGGTCGACCTCGAGGCGGTCGAGCAGGTCGCGCAGGGTGCCCGCATGGCCACCGAGGGAGTAGTCACCGACCGGCTTGGCGGACTGGCCGTGGCCGAAGAGGTCGGGGACGACGACACGGTGGTCCTCGTCGAGCCGGTCGACGAGGTGCACCCACTGCCGCTGCGACCCGCAGATGCCGTGGATGAACAGCACGACGGGCCCGGACCCGCTGTCGGTGTACGCGAGCGAGTGCCCGTGCAGCACCACGCTCTGCTCTGAGGGAGCCGTGGCCACGGTGGACCTCCATGTGGTCGGCGGCGGTGTTCCCCTCAGGTTACTTCTCGGTAACCGCCGCGCCACCCTGACGTCGCCCACGTCTCACGAGATGGTGAAGACGACCTTCCCGGTGACCCGGCCGTCGACCATCCGCCGGAAACCCTCGCGGGCCTCGGCCAGGGGCAGCACGGAGTCGACGAGCGGCTCGATCCGGGCGTCGACGACGAAGCGGGCCAGCCGCTCGAGCTCGCTGCGGCTGCCCATCGTCGAGCCGATGACCCGCAGCTGCTTGAAGTAGATCTTCGTCAGCTCGGCCTTCGGCGGGGCGTCGCCCGAGGTGGCCCCCGAGATGACGATGGTCCCGCCGGGACGCAGGCTGTTCACCGAGTGCGACCAGGTGGCGGCGCCGACCGTCTCCATGACCGCGTCGACCCGCTCCGGCATCCGGGCGCCGCTCTCGAACCAGCGGTCGGCACCGAGCGCCACCGCCTGCTCGCCGCGGGAGGCGTCCCGGCTGGTCACCCACATCCGGATGCCCGCCGCGGACCCCAGCTGGACGAGGGCGGTCGCGACACCCCCGGCGGCCCCCTGGACGAGGACCGTCGACCCGGGCTGGACGCCGGCGTTCGTGAAGAGCATCCGGTAGGCCGTGAGCCACGCGGTCGGCAGGCAGGCGGCGTGCTCCCACGAGAGGGCGTCGGGCTTGGGGACGAGGTTGTGCCGGGGGACGACGACGACCTCGGCGAGGGTGCCGTCGTGGAGCTCGGAGAGGAGGGTCCGGCGCGGGTCGAGCGTCTCGTCACCGGCCCACCCCGGCGAGGGGACGACCGCGTGGACGAGCACCTCGGCGCCGTCGTCGGTGACCCCGGCGCCGTCGCACCCCAGGACCATGGGCAGCCGGTCGGCGGGCAGCCCGACACCCCGCAGCGACCACACGTCGTGGTGGTTGAGGGCGGCCGTGCGCAGGCGCACCGCGACCCAGCCGACGGGCACCTCCGGCTCGGGCCGCTCCCCGACCTCGAGACCGCTGAGCGGGTCGTCGGCGGACTGGGAGGCGGCGTACGCGGCGAGCATGCTCCCGACCCTACCCACCTCGGGCCCACCCGCAGGATCGCGGCGTCAGGCGCTGAGGACCGAGGGCGCCGCCCGGTGGAGCGCCTCCCGCCAGTCCGGCAGCGGCTCGAGCCCGTTCTCGCCCCACATCCGGTGCGAGAGGACGCTGTACGCCGGCCGCTCGGCGGGCCGGTCGTACGCCTCGCTCGTCGTCGGCCGCACCCGCTCAGGGTCGAGCCCGAGCTCCTCGAAGACCGCACGCGCGAGCCCGAACCACGTCGTCTCGCCGCTGCCCGTCGCGTGCCAGACGCCGTACGGCGCCCCGGCGGTGACGAGCCGGAGGATGCCGTGGGCCAGGTCCACGGTCCACGTCGGCTGCCCCCGTTGGTCGTCGACGACGTCGAGGGTGTCGCGCTCGGCTGCGAGGCGGGCCATCGTCGCGGGGAAGCTCGGGCCGTGGGCCCCGTAGAGCCACGCGGTGCGCACGACCCACGTGCTGGGGCACTCGGCGCGAACCGCCCACTCCCCCGCCGCCTTGGTCCGGCCGTAGGCCGAGCGCGGCGCGATGGGGGCGTCGGCGTCGTACGGCCGCCCGGCCCGGCCGTCGAAGACGTAGTCGGTGGAGAGCTGGACGACCGAGGCGCCGGTCGCCGAGGCGGCCTGCGCGAGGTTCGCCGCGCCGATCGCGTTGACCGCGAACGCCCGGGCCTCGTCGGCCTCGGCCGCGTCGACCTGCGTGTACGCCGCGCAGTTGACGACGACGTCGTGGCCCGCCACCTGGTCGCGGCACTGGACCGGGTCGAGGATGTCGAGCCCGGGCAGATCGGCGCGGGTCACCGCGTGACCGGCCTCCTCGAGCACTACGCAGAGGTCGGTCCCGAGCATGCCGGCCGCGCCGGCGACGAGGACCCGGGCCATCAGCGGGCGAGCACCTGCTGGGTGCGCGCGTACCTGGCCTCGGTGGCCTCCTTCATCGGCCGCCACCACGCCTCGTTCTCCCGGTACCAGTCGATGGTGGCGGCCAGGCCCTCCCGGAAGCTGCCGTAGCGCGGGGTCCACCCGAGCTCGGTCCGCAGCTTGGCGGCGTCGATGGCGTAGCGCCGGTCGTGGCCCGCCCGGTCGGTGACGTGGTCGTAGTCGTCGGGGTCGCGGCCCATGAGCTCGAGGACCAGCCGGACGACGTCGCGGTTGCTCGCCTCGCCGTCCGCGCCGATGAGGTAGGTCTCGCCCGCACGGCCGCGCTCGACGATGGTCCAGACGGCGTCGTTGTGGTCGTCGACGTGGATCCAGTCGCGGACGTTGAGGCCGTCGCCGTAGAGCTTGGGGCGCACCCCGTCGAGGACGTTGGTCACCTGCCGCGGGATGAACTTCTCGACGTGCTGGCGGGGACCGTAGTTGTTCGAGCAGTTCGAGATCGTCGCGACCAGGCCGAACGAGCGGACCCAGGCCCGGACGAGGTGGTCCGAGCCCGCCTTGGACGCCGAGTACGGCGAGCTCGGGCTGTAGGGCGTGTCCTCGGTGAACCTCGTCGGGTCGTCGAGCTCGAGGTCGCCGTACACCTCGTCGGTCGAGACGTGGTGGTACCGCACCTCGTGGCGGCGGGCCGCCTCGAGGAGCGTGAACGTCCCGACGAGGTTGGTGCGGATGAACGGGCTCGGGTCGGCGAGCGAGTTGTCGTTGTGGGACTCGGCCGCGAAGTGCACGACGACGTCCGCGTCCGCGACGAGGGGGTCGACGACGTCGGCGTCAGCGACGTCGCCCTCGACGAAGCGGATGCGGTCGAGGGCGCCGGCGAGCGACTCCCGGTGGCCGGCGTAGGTGAGCGCGTCGAGGACGGTGACCTCGGCATCCGGGCGGGTCGCCAGCGTGCGATGGACGAAGTTGCTGCCGATGAACCCAGCGCCGCCGGTGACGAGGACCCTCATGGCGGACAGGCTACTTGCCGGGGGCGGACCGCCTCGGCGGATAGGCTCGGCGGCCATGAAGGGCATCGTCCTCGCCGGGGGGTCCGGCACGCGGCTGCACCCCATCACCAGGGCCATCTCGAAGCAGCTGATGCCGGTCTACGACAAGCCGATGGTCTACTACCCGCTGTCGACGCTGATGATGGCGGGCATCCGCGAGGTCCTCGTCATCACGACCCCCGAGGACCGGGTGCAGTTCGAGCGCCTGCTCGGCGACGGGAGCCAGTGGGGCATCGAGATCACGTACGCGGTCCAGCCGCGGCCGGAGGGCCTGGCCCAGGCCTTCCTCATCGGAGCCGACTTCATCGGCACCGACACCGTCGCACTGGTCCTCGGCGACAACATCTTCCACGGGACCGGCCTCGGCACGGCGCTCAGCAGGCTCACCGACGTCCACGGTGGCCACATCTTCGCCTACCACGTCAGCGACCCCAGCGCCTACGGCGTCGTCGAGTTCGCCGACGACGGCACGGTGCTCTCGATCGAGGAGAAGCCCTCGCAGCCGCGCAGCGACTTCGCCGTGCCCGGCCTGTACTTCTACGACAACCAGGTCGTCGAGATCGCCCGGGGGCTCACGCCGAGCCCTCGCGGCGAGCTCGAGATCACCGCGGTCAACGAGGCGTACCTGCGCCGGGGCGAGCTCACCGTCACGGTCCTGCCGCGCGGCACGGCGTGGCTCGACACCGGCACCTTCGAGGGGCTGATCGACGCGAGCCAGTTCGTCCAGGTCGTCGAGGCCAGGCAGGGCCACAAGATCGGCTGCGTGGAGGAGGTCGCCTGGCGCCAGGGCTGGATCGACGACGACGCCCTCCGCCGGCTCGGCGACGACCTGCTGAAGTCCGGATACGGCGCCTACCTCCACGCGTGCCTCGCCCGTCCGCGGACCCACCACTGATGGAGATCGAGCCCCTCGGCATCCCCGGGGCCTTCGTCGTCACGCCGCGCCAGCTCCACGACGACCGGGGCGTCTTCCTCGAGTCCTTCCGCGGCGACCGGCTCGCCGAGCACCTCGGGCACCGGCCGGACGTCGTCCAGACCAACGTCTCGGTGTCCTCGCGCGGGACCGTCCGCGGCATCCACCTCGCGGACGTCCCACCGGGACAGGCGAAGTACGTCACGGCGCTCAGCGGCTCCCTCCTCGACGTCGTCGTCGACCTGCGCACCGGCTCCCCGACCTTCGGCCGCTGGGAGTCGGTGCTCCTCGACACCGCCGACCGCCGCGCGGTCTACCTCTCCGAGGGGCTCGGCCACGCGTTCTGCGCGCTCGAGGACGGGACGACCGCGCTGTACCTGTGCACGTCGACCTACGACCCGCTCGCCGAGCACGGTATCCACCCGCTGGACCCCGAGCTCGGCATCGCCTGGCCCGAGGACCTCACGCCCCTGCTCTCGCCCAAGGACGCCGCGGCACCGACCCTCGCGGAGGCCCACGCCGCCGGGCGGCTCCCGACGTGGGAGTCCTGCCGGTCCCGTGCCGCCGAGCTCGCCGCGCGGACGGCGGCCACCCCGCCGGCCTGACCCCGCGGGGCCGACTCCCCGCCGCGGCTCAGCGTTCGAACTCGGCCTCCCAGAGGACGACGGTGCGCACCGCCGCGTCGAGCTGCTCCGCCATCCGGGCGAACGCGGCGTCGCCGCGCTGGTAGGGGTCGGCGACGTCGGTCGTCGCCCCGGCCGCCCTCCCCTGGTGGACGGCGAGGAGTGCGGGCAACGCCCGCCACCTCGTGTGGACCTCGTGGGCGCCGACGTCGGCGAGCAGCTCGGCCCACGTCGCGTGGTCGCCGACCCGGCGGAGCCCCGCCGCGAGGTCCAGGATCCCCAGGGTGCGCCGGTGGGCCGCCGGCGCCTCGTCCAGGACCAGCTCGCGGTGGTGGCGGGTCATGACGAGGACGAGGTCCTGCTCGGCGACCATCCGCCCGGTGAGCAGGCGTGCGCGGAACGCGTCGTCCTCGACGCCGCGGTCCGCGAGCAACCGGGCCGACGCGGGGTCCATCGGGCGCCCGACGAGCGCGTGCGTCCCGGCGCTCGTCACCTCGAACGCGCCGCGGCGCGCCCAGCGCAGCCCGACCCGCAGGAGGGCCGCCGCGTACGGGGACCG
>DASSQJ010000138.1:0-5301 GCA_035702545.1 Phycicoccus sp. | reverse complement strand
GACCTGCTCGGCGAGCGGGCGCTCCTCGGCGACATGCCGGCTCGCAACGCCCTCGCCGCCCGCGTCATCCGGCCACTGGTGGACAGTCCCGGGCGCGCGCTCCTCGAGACGGCCGCAGCCTGGCTCGACGGCGGCCTCGGCGTCGAGGGGACAGCGCGCGCCCTCATCGTCCACCCCAACACGGTGAGGTACCGGCTCGCCGGGATCACCAAGGCGATCGGGTACGACCTCACCGACCCGCACGACGCCCAGACGGTCCGCACCGCGCTGGCCTTCCACCGGCTCGGACCAGCGTCCCGCACCTCACCGCGCCCCTGAGGCCGGACACCCGCGCATCCCCCGCTCTGCACGAACTGTGGGAACCCCACAAAGCCTGCACCGGATGTTCGTCCCCGCTCATCACGAAGAGGTCACGACGCAGGGGTCACGCTGGACACCGTGATCGTCATCGTCGCCCCCGGGCAGGGCTCCCAGACGCCCGGCTTCCTCTCCCCCTGGCTCGAGCTGCCCGGGATGCGGGAGCACCTCGCCGCGCTCGGTGAGGCCGCCGGGACCGACCTCCTCACCCACGGGACCACCTCCGACGAGGAGACGATCAAGGACACCGCGGTGGCCCAGCCCCTCCTCGTCGGCGCCGGGCTCCTCGCCCTCACGGCGCTGACCGGCGAGTCCGGCACGGCACCGTCGGGCGTCGGGGCCCTCGCCGGCCACTCCGTCGGGGAGATCACCGCCGCGGCCGCCGCCGGCGTCCTCGCCGAGCCGGACGCCATGCGCCTCGTCGCCCTCCGCGGCCGGAGCATGGCCGAGGCGAGCGCTGCGACCCCCACCGGCATGAGCGCGGTCCTCGGGGGCGACCCCGCCGAGGTCCTCGCGACGATCGAGCGTCACGGCCTCACCCCGGCCAACGTCAACGGCGGCGGACAGGTCGTCGCCGCAGGCTCCCTCGGCTCCCTCGCCGACCTCGCCGAGGACCCCCCGGCCCGGGCCCGCGTCATCCCGCTCAAGGTCGCGGGCGCCTTCCACACCTCCTACATGCAGCCGGCCGTCGACGCCCTCGCCGGTGCCGCGGCCGACCTCTCCCCCGCCGACGCGCGGGTCCCCCTGGTCTCGAACCGCGACGGCGCCGTCGTCACTGCGGGCCGCGAGGTCCTCGACCGGCTCGTCGCCCAGGTCTCCAGCCCGGTCCGCTGGGACCTCTGCATGGAACGCTTCGCCGAGCTCGGCGTCACGGCTCTCGTCGAGCTCCCCCCGGCCGGCACCCTCGTCGGCCTCGCCAAGCGCGCCCTCAAGGGCGTCGAGCTGCTCGCCGTGAAGACCCCGGACGACCTCGACGCAGCGCGCACCCTCATCAAGGAGCACTCCGCATGACCCTGACCCCCAAGGGCTTCGCCGACCAGCTGCACGCCGGCCCGCCGGTCCTCCACGCCCGGATCAGCGGCATCGGCGGGTACCGGCCGCGCCGGGTGGTCCCGAACGCCGAGATCGTCGACCGGATCAACTCGTCCGACGAGTGGATCCGTGAGCGCTCGGGGATCATCGAGCGGCGGTGGGCCGGGGAGGGCGAGTCGGTCATCGACATGTCGCAGTTCGCCGCGGCACCGGCCCTGGAGATGGCCGGGATCGAGGGCAGCGACCTCGACGCCGTCATCGTCGCGACGGTGAGCTGGCCCTATCAGACCCCCGCCGCGGCGCCGATGCTCGCCGAGCGGCTCGGCTCCAAGGGCGCGGCCTTCGACATCTCCGCCGCCTGTGCGGGTTACTGCCACGGGATCGGCCTCGCCTCGGACATGGTCCGCACCGGCAACGCCCACCACGTCCTCGTCGTCGGCGTCGAGCGGCTCTCGGACTTCACCGACAAGGACGACCGGGGCACCGCCTTCATCTTCGCCGACGGCGCCGGCGCGGCCGTCGTCAGCCAGGCCGACGCGCCCGGCATCGGCCCGACGGTCTGGGGCTCCGACGGCGCCCAGTGGGACGTCATCTCCCAGCGCGACAGCTGGATCGACGTCCACGACAAGAAGCTCGACTGGCCCTCGATCGGGATGGCCGGGCCGACGGTGTTCCGGTGGGCGGTGTGGGGCATGGCCCCGGTCGCCCAGCGTGCCCTCGAGGCCGCCGGGATCACCGCCGACCAGCTCGACGCCTTCATCCCCCACCAGGCGAACGTCCGGATCATCGACGCGATGGCCAAGCAGCTCAAGCTGCCCGACGACCTGCCGATCGCCCGCGACATCGCGTACACCGGCAACACCTCGGCCGCCTCGGTCCCGCTCGCGATGGAGCGGATGGTCCGCGAGGGCGAGGCACCGCGCGGGGGCCTGGCCCTGCAGATCGGCTTCGGGGCGGGCCTGTCGTACGCCGCCCAGGTCGTCGTCATCCCCTGACTCCCGTGGGCCCACGGGTCACCCGGGCCAGCACCATCCCCACCGAGAAGGAGACAGCACATGGCAGACCAGCAGGAGATCCTCAGCGGCCTCGCCGAGATCGTCAACGAGGAGACCGGCCTGGACCCCGCCGAGGTCCAGATGGACAAGTCCTTCACCGACGACCTCGACATCGACTCGCTGTCGATGATGACGATCGTCGTCAACGCCGAGGAGAAGTTCGGCGTGCGCATCCCCGACGACGAGGTCAAGAACCTGACGACCGTCGGCGACGCCGTGAGCTACATCCAGAGCAACCAGGGCTGACGGGGCGACCACCCGCCAACCCCCGCCCCGTCCTCCCCGACGTCGTGTCCGGGATGCCGCGCAACACGCCGTGTTGCCCGGCGCTCGGCGTTCGACGTCGGGGAGGGACGGGCGCACACCGCCCGGGGCGATCCCCCGCACCGACCATCTGAGGAGCAGCAGGACCCATGAGCGAGCGTCGCGTCGTCGTCACCGGACTCGGTGCCACCACGCCCCTGGGCGGCACCATCGCCGAGACCTGGGAGGGGGTCCTCGCGGGCCGGTCCGGCGCCAAGCCGCTCCCGCAGGAGTGGCTCGAGCGCTACGAGCTGCCCGTGCACTTCGGGTGCACCATCGCCCAGGACCCCCTCGAGGTCCTCACCAAGGTCGAGGTCCGGCGGATGGACCCGAGCGCCCAGTACGCCGTCATCGCCGCACGCGCGGCGGTCGAGGACGCCGGCTCCCCGGAGGTCGACCCGCTGCGGCTCGGGGTCGCGATCGGCACGGGCATCGGCGGCATCTGGACCCTGCTCGACCAGTGGGACATCCTGAAGGAGAAGGGGGTCCGGCGCGTCTTCCCGCTCGCCGTGCCGATGCTCATGCCGAACACGGCCGCGGGCAACGTCTCGCTCCAGCTCGGCGCCCGCGCGGGGGCCCACACGACCGTCTCGGCCTGCGCCTCCGGCGCGGAGTCGATGGGGACCGGCTTCGAGATGATCCGTCAGGGCCGCGCCGACGTCGTCGTCGCCGGCGGGACCGAGGCCGCCATCCACCCCATCACCTACGCGGGCTTCGCCCAGATGCAGGCCCTCTCGACCCGCAACGACGACCCCGCGGCCGCCTCCCGCCCCTACGACACGGCCCGCGACGGCTTCGTCATGGGCGAGGGCGCCGCCGTCATCGTCCTCGAGGAGTACGGGCACGCCAAGGCGCGCGGGGCCCGCATCTACGCCGAGTTCGCCGCCATCGGGATGTCGGCCGACGCCCACCACATCACCGCCCCCGAGCCGGAAGGCGCCGGGGCCAGCCGCGCGATGGTCGAGGCCGTCGAGCTCGCCGGCATCACCCCCCGCGACATCGTCCACGTGAACGCGCACGCGACCTCGACCCCGGTCGGTGACGTCGCCGAGGCGAACGCCATCCGCCGGGCCTTCGGGGCCGACGCCGACGGGATGGCCGTCAGCGCCACCAAGTCGATGACCGGCCACCTGCTCGGCGCCGCCGGCGCGCTCGAGGGGCTGTTCGCCATCCTCGCCGTGCACCACCGCACCGCCCCGGCCGCAGTCAACATCGACGACCTCGACCCCAAGATCGACCTCGACGTCGTCCGCGGCGAGCACCGGACCCTCCCGGCCGGGGACATCGCGGCGCTGAACAACTCCTTCGGCTTCGGCGGCCACAACGTGGCGTTCGTCGTCAAGAGCGTCTGACGCACCACGATCCGCGCGAGACCCGCGCGACGGCGGACGCCCCCGGTGGTCCTCCCCGGGGGCGTCGCGCTGCTCGCCGCCCGCCGGTTTTCCCGAACGGTCCTGTGGGCGCCCTGCCTCGGGCTACGGTGCCGACGTGGACGAGGGGGAACGGACCACCGGGGTGGGTGGCGATGCCCGGAACGGGACCGACCTGCGAGCCGACGGGGCGTACGTGTCGAGCGCGGAGGTCATCGACCGGGAGGTACGGGCGATGCGTCGCTGGCACCTCCGTCGACCGGTCGTGTGGCGTTCGTGGGCGCTCTCCTGGGTCGCTTCGGCCCTCGGCGTCGTACTCGTCGTCGAGGTCTCGCGCCGCGCCGGCCTGACGTCGTGGGGAGGACCGACGGTCTACGTCCTCTTCCTCGTCGTCCTCGCGCTCATCATGCTGCTCGACGCCCTCGTGCTCCTGCCGTGGCGGGTGTCCCGGCTCTTCCGCCGCATCGTCGCCGCGCAGTGCCCGCCCGGGACGCCGGTGCGCGCGAGCTTCGACGCCACGGCCTTCACCTTCGCGACGCCGGATGCCTCGTACACCATCGCCACGGATGCCATCACCGGGGGTACCTGGGCCGACGGGGTACTCGTCCTCGACACCCGCACCGACAAGTTCTACGTCCTCGCCGGCGAGCTGTTCGACCCGCGGGGATGGCTGCTCGTCAACTCCGTTCTGGGGCCGCGGCTTCGCACCCTGTGAGGGCGGGTCAGCCGACGCGGTGCAGCCAGCGGACCGGAGCCCCGTCGCCGGCGTAGCGGAACGGCTCGAGCTCGCGGTCCCACTCGACACCGAGGAGCTCCTCGAGCATGTCCTGCATCGCCTCCGGGCTGCCCTGGGAGAGGAGCAGCACCTCGCGGAGCCGATCCTCGTTGACGACCGCGTCGCCACTGGCGGAGGTCCACGTGTGGTGGATACCGAGGGACGGCGTGTGCGACCAGCGCGAGCCGTCGCAGCCCGGACTCGGCTCCTCGGTGACCTCGTAGCGCAGGTGCTCCCAGCCACGCAGGGCGGAGGCGATGCGCGCGCCGGTCCCCGCCTCGCCCGCCCAGCTCAGCTCGGCGCGCACGAGTCCGGGCGCGGCGGGCTGCTCGGTCCAGTCGACGCTGATCCGGGCGCCGAGGACTCCCTCGACCGCCCACACGATGTGCGGGCACAGCGCCTTGGGGGT
>DASSQJ010000137.1:0-7685 GCA_035702545.1 Phycicoccus sp. | reverse complement strand
CAGGTCGTCCCGGGCAAGGTCACCAAGCTCGTCCCGTTCGGTGCGTTCGTGCGCGTCGACGACGGCATCGAGGGCCTGGTCCACATCTCCGAGCTCGCCGAGCGCCACGTGGAGCTGCCGGAGCAGGTCGTCACCGTCGGCCAGGAGATCTTCGTCAAGGTCATCGACATCGACCTCGAGCGTCGCCGCATCTCGCTCTCGCTGAAGCAGGCGAACGAGGACGGCGCGGGCCAGGTCGAGTTCGACCCCACCCTCTACGGGATGGCCGCCGAGTACGACGAGCAGGGGAACTACAAGTACCCCGACGGCTTCGACCCGGAGACCAACGAGTGGCTCGAGGGCTTCGAGAAGCAGCGTGAGGAGTGGGAGCGGCAGTACGCCGAGGCCCACGCGCGCTGGGAGGCCCACCGCGCCCAGGTCGAAGCCGCCGCGAAGGCCGACGCCGAGGCCACCGGCGAGTCGACGGCGACGTCGTACTCCTCGGAGAGCTCCGACGAGGGCGGCGCTGCCCGTCCGAGCGCGCCGGCGTCCGAGGGCACCCTCGCCTCCGACGAGGCCCTCGCCGCGCTGCGCGAGAAGCTCACCGGCAACTGAGCCGACGCGCCGTCCCGGCGCACCGGTTCACCGACGAGGCCCGGTTCCCCGCGAGGGGGACCGGGCCTCGTCGCATCCGTCCGTACCTCGGGCTCGGGGGCCGGGACGGCAAGGGGCCGAGGCCCGGTCCCCCCTCACGAGGACCGGGCCCCGGCCGGCGCGCCGGAGCCAGCGGCGCTTCTCGACCCGCGTCAGTGGAGGCGGACCCGCGGGTCGAGGACGGCGTACAGCGCGTCGACGACGATGTTCGCGACGACCACCGCCGCCGAGGCGAAGAGGACGATGCCGATGATGACCGGCAGGTCCTGCTGGTTGATGGCGTCGACGGCCGTCTTGCCCAGACCCGGCAGGCTGAACACCTGCTCGGTGACCACCGCGCCGCCGAGGAGCGCCGCGACGTCGATGCCGAACTGGGTGACCACGGGCGTCAGCGCGCTGCGCAGGCCGTGCCTGAGGACGACGCGCCGTTCGCCGATGCCCTTCGAGCGCGCCGTGCGGACGTAGTCCTCGCCGAGGACGTCGAGCATCGAGCCCCGGGTGAGCCGGGTGTACGTGGCCGCCTGGACGAGGGCCAGGGTGAACCACGGCAGGATCATGTGCTGCAGCCACCCGGCGAGCCCGCCCTCGAGCGGGGAGTAGCCGCCCGGCGGGAAGATGGCGAACCCGTGGAGCGTCAGCTGGTAGTAGAGGACGTAGAGGAGCACGAGGCCGAGGAGGAAGCTCGGCATCGAGTAGAAGAAGAGCGAGAACACCGTCAGCGAGCGGTCGGTGAACGACCGCGGCCGGACCGCCGACAGGACGCCGTTGGTCACGCCGAGCGAGACCCAGATGACCGCCGCCCCGACGACGAGCGACGCCGTGACCGGCAAGGCCGCCGCCATGAGCTCGGTCACCGGGACCTGGTGGTAGTAGTCGTACCCGAGGTCTCCGCGCAGGGCCCGCCCCACGAAGTTGAGGTACTGCTTCCAGATCGGCTGGTCCAGCCCGAGGCGGTGCGAGATGAGCGCGACCGTCTCCGGCGTGGCCTGGCGGCCGGCCAGGGTGCGCGCGACGTTGTTGGGTGCCACGAAGAAGAGCGCGAAGACGGCCATCGTGATGAGCCAGAGGACGACGACGCCCTGGCCGACGCGGCGGAGCAGGAAGGTGGCCACGGTGACTCCTCAGTGCCCGATGAGGCGGTCGGTCCGGGGGTCGAACGCGTCGCGCACACCGTCCCCGAAGAGGTTGAAGGCGAGGGTCGTGACGAGCAGCGCCATCCCGGGGAAGAAGACGAACCACCACGAGGTCGTGTAGTAGTTCGTCGCCTCGTTGATCATCCCGCCCCAGTCAGGGGTGGGCGGCGCGAGGCCGAGGCCGAGGAAGGAGAGGGACGCCTCGGTGAGGATGACGATGGGGACGAGCAGCGAGGTGTAGACGATGACCGGCGCGAGGACGTTCGGGAGGATGTCGACGAACATGATCCGCCGGTCGCTGGCCCCGAGCGAACGGGCCGCCTCGACGAACTCTCGCTCCCGCAACGAGATGACCTGGCCGCGCACGATGCGGGCGACCGAGGCCCAGCTGAAGAACCCGATGACGACGATGGTGACGGTCAGGCTCGGCCCGGTGATCGACACGAGGGCGATCGCGACGAGGAGGAACGGCATCGACAGGACGATGTCGACGAGGCGGGCAAGGAGGGTGTCGACGGTGCCGCCGACGAAGCCCGCGACGAGGCCGACGACGACGCCGATCGCGACGGTCAGCGCGGTCGCGACGACGCCGACGAGGAGCGAGACCCTCGCGCCGTAGGCGATCCGGACGAGGATGTCGCGCCCGAGGTCGTCGGTGCCGAACCAGAACTCCGAGTTCGGGGCCACCGGCAGGCCGTCGGGGGACAGGCCGGTCTCGCGGTACTGCTCGTTCGGCGGGTGGCCGGTGATCGCGGCGATGACCGGGGCGAACACGGCGACGAGGACGATCAGGACGATGACCGCCAGCGAGATCATCGCGACGCGGTCGCGGCGGAGCCGCTGCCAGGCGAGCGCCCAGGGCGAGCGGCCCTCGATCCGCCGAGGTGCGGCCTCCCCGGTCGGGGCGTCGGTCCGTGGCGGCGGGGGTGGCTCGAGGTCGTCCAGCAGCGTCCGGGTGGCGTTGGGGTCGACCGTCATCGCGGTCCTCCTTCCTCGTCCCCGGCCGGTCCGCCGGCCGGGAGGGCGTGCTCGAGGAGCGCGCCGGTGGCGGCGGCCTCGGTGATCTCGCTGTCGGCGACGTGTGGACGCGCGGCCGCGAGGTCCTCCCCGCGCCGCAGCGGGTACAGGCACGCCGCGACGTGGTCGGGGCGGTCGTCGTCGACGCGTTCGAGCGGTGGGACGGTTGCGGCGCAGTCCTCCCGGGCCTTCGGGCACCGGGTGTGGAACCGGCACCCGGAGGGCGGGTTCGTCGGCGTCGGCAGGTCCCCGGCGAGGACGATCCGCCGCCGGCTGTCCGACACGTCGGGGTCGGCCACGGGAAGGGCGGACAGCAGCGCCCGCGTGTACGGGTGGCGCGGCTGGGCGAAGAGCTCGGCCGAGGGAGCCACCTCGACGACCTTGCCGAGGTACATCACCGCGATCCGGTCGCTGACGTGCCGGACGACCGACAGGTCGTGGGAGATGAAGACGTAGGTGAGCCCGAACTCCTCCTGGAGGTCGAGGAGCAGGTTGACGACCTGGGCCTGGATCGACACGTCGAGGGCCGACACCGGCTCGTCGCAGATGATGAGCCGCGGCCGCAGGGCCAGCGCCCGGGCCACCCCGATCCGCTGGCGCTGGCCGCCGGAGAACTCCGCCGGGAAGCGGTTGTAGTGCTCGGGGTTGAGCCCGACCCGCTCCATGAGCTCCTGGACCCGCCGCTTCCGCTCGGCAGGCGTCCCGACGTCGTGGATGACGAACGGGTCCCCGATGATCGAGCCCACCCGGCGCCTCGGGTTCAGCGACCCGTAGGGGTCCTGGAAGACCATCTGGACGTCCCTCCGCACGCCACGCATGCGGGTGCGCGTGAGGCGCGTGATGTCCTCCCCGGCGAAGGTGACGGTGCCGCTGTCGACGTCGTACAGCCGTGAGATGCACCGGGCGAGGGTCGACTTGCCGCACCCGGTCTCGCCGACGAGGCCCAGGGTCTCGCCGGGCCGGACGTCGAGCGTGACGTCGTCGACGGCGTGGACGACGTCGACCGTCCGGCGGAAGAGGCCGGACCCCCGCACGGGGAAGGTCTTCGTCACGTGCGAGAGGGAGAGCAGCGGCGTGGTCATGGCGCCTCCTGGAGGGCGGTCCCGGCCGGGAGGGGCACGGGCGCCCGCCGGTCGTGGTCGTCGGGGAGCCAGCACGCCGAGCGGTGGCTCGGGTCGCCGAGCACCGGCCGCGCGGGCGGGTCCTCGGTGCACGCGGCGAACGCGTACGGGCAGCGGGGCCGGAACGGGCAGCCCGCCGGCAGGTCGATGAGCGACGGCGGGGCCCCCGGGATGGGGGTGAGCCGGCTCCCCGGGTTTCCCCGCGAGGGCAGTGACCGGAGCAGCCCCTCCGTGTACGGGTGGTGCGGGTGGTAGAAGAGGCCGCGCCGTGGGGCGACCTCCATCGTGCGACCCGCGTACATGACGACGACGTCGTCGGCGGTCTCGGCGACGACGCCGAGGTCGTGGGTGATGAGCACGATGGCGGTCCCGAACTGCTCCTGGAGCCGCTGCATCACCTCGAGCACCTGGGCCTGGACGGTGACGTCGAGCGCCGTCGTCGGCTCGTCGGCGATGAGCAGCGCCGGGTCGAGCGCCATCGCCATCGCGATCATCACCCGCTGGCGCATGCCGCCGGAGAACTGGTGCGGGTAGTCGTCGATCCGTTGCCGCGACCGGGGGATCCCGACGAGCGCCAGCAGGTCGGCCGCGCGCTGGCGCGCGGCCGCCTTGCTCGTCGAGCGGTCGTGGGCCCGGATCATCTCGACGATCTGCCAGCCGACCGTGTAGTACGGGTGGAGGCTGGAGAGCGGGTCCTGGAAGATCATCCCGATGCGGGCGCCCCGTACCCGGCGCAGGGTGTCCTCGTCGGCACCGAGGAGCTCGGTGCCGTCGAAGACCGCCGAGCCGCTGACCCGGGCTCCCCGGGTCAGGCCGGTGATCGTCTGCGTCGCGACGCTCTTCCCCGACCCGGACTCGCCGACGATGGCGAGGGTGGAGCCGCGGTGGACGTCGAAGGACAGCCCCCGGACGGCGTGGACCACGCCGTCCGGGGTGTCGAACTCGACGCGCAGGTCGCGGACCTCGAGAAGTGCCATGTCATCCTCCTCGTGCGCGCCGGGCCGCTCAGCCGCCCTGCATCCCGGAGCTCAGCCAGACGTTGGCCGGGTCGAAGTTCTGGAAGGCCGGGATGTACACCGCGCCGTGGACCTGGCTGGCGTGGTAGTTGGGCGTGCGGGGCTCGGTGATCGGGAAGAACGCGGCGTCCTTCATCACCTGCTGGTCCGCCTGCGCCCAGATCGGGGCCGCCTCCTCCGGGGTCGCCGCCGCGGAGGCCTTCGTGATGAGCGAGTCGACCTCGGGGCTGTTGTAGAACCCGAAGTTGCTGCCGACCGGCGGGTAGGCCGCCTCGCCGTTGAAGAGCGGGCCGAAGAACGACAGCGCGGCGTTGCCGTACCAGTCCGGGCCCCAGCCGGCGATGGACAGGTCCCACACCCCACGCTTGGCGACCGTGGGCACCTGGAGGTACTTCGTGTAGAAGTCCGCGTTCGGCGAGGGGACGCCGACGACCTTGATGCCGACCTTGGCGAGGTCCTGCTGGACCGTCTGGAAGGTCTTCGTCGCACCCTCGGAGGCGTTGCGGTAGAGCATCTTGAGGGTGAGCCCGTTCGGGTAGCCGGCGGTGGCGAGGAGCTGCTTGGCCTTCGCGGCGTCGTACGGGTAGTCGTCGAAGTTCTTCTCACCGCCGACGATGCTCGAGGGCAGGACGTGGGTCAGCGGGGTGTTCAGGGTGTTCCCGCCGAGGACCTGGATGATGTTGGCCCGGTTGATGGCGGAGGAGATCGCCTGCCGCACCTCGAGCTTGGTCATCGCGCCGCCGTTGTTCGGGGACACGGTGTTGTACACGATGTACGGGTTGCTCGACGCGGTCGCCCCGATGTTGAGGTCGGGGTCCTTCTTCGCGACGAGGGCCGGCACCCGGGAGGCCGGCGTGAGGTTGTCGAACTGCATGTCGGCGTTCGGGGTCCCGGTCTCGAGCTGCTGCTGCGTGGAGTCCTGGGAGACCGTCTCGTTGACGACCACCTTGTCGACGTAGGCCTTGCGCACCGGGTCGGACTCGGCGCTCCACGCGGGGTTGCGCTCGAAGGTGATGTTCTTCGTCGGCGTGTAGGACGTGATGCGGTACGGGCCGTCGGAGAGGGTGTGCTGCGCGAGCTCGGCGCTGCCGGGCACGTAGGCGTCCCACTCGGCCGGTGCGGCGGAGAAGGCGGGCAGGGTCAGCATGTCGACGAAGTAGCCCGCCGGCCGGGTCAGCGTGAGGACGAGGGTCCGGTCGTCCTTGGCGCTCAGGCCGCTGACGTCGTGCGTGTTGATGTAGTCGGCGATGGCCTTGGCGGTCGGGGCGACCTTGGCGAAGCCGTCGCAGAACTGGGTGAACCCGGCGATGAGGCTCTCGTAGTCGGGGAGGCCGCCGAACGGCTGGGCCGGGTTGCACGTCCGCTTGATGCCCCGGACGAAGTCGGCGGCCGTCACGGCGCGCGCCGGGCTGGTGTCCCACTTGGCGCCGGAGCGCAGGGTGATGGTGTAGGTCTTCCCGTCGCTGCTCACCCCGTTGCCCGCCGTGGGCATCGCCTCGGCGAGGTCGGGGACGGCGGTCGTCGCCTTGCCGTCGACGGCGGGGTACGTGAACAGCTGCCGGCTCCACAGGCGCAGGGCGGTGTAGCCGGTCGAGTAGTAGCTGACGTTCGGGTCCATGTAGTCGACGTCGCCGCTCCCGAGCATGTTGAGCGTTCCGCCGGTCACCGGCGTGCCGCCGGCGCTCGAGGACGACCCCGAGGAGGAGGTGCTCGCGGGGCTGCAGGCGGTGGCGACGAGGCCGACCGTGCAGAGCCCCGCGAGGGCACCCAGTCGTCGTGTCCGTGGTGTCATGGCATCTCCCTGACGGTGGTGACCGGGAGGGTCGTCCCGGTGGTGCGGGTCCGCACGTGCCGGGACGTTAGGAGCGTCGGTGCAGGTCAGGGGCGGGGGCGGCCCGAACGACACCGGAACGACACGGTTCCGTCACATCCGCCGGGGCCGTGTGACGGTTCGGTGTCATCGGACGGCGGGCGTCCCGCCGTCACCCGGCTCGCGGTGGCATGATGCGCCGGTGGCCAAGCGTGTGCTGCTCATCGAGGACGACGCCCGGGTACGGCGCACCCTGCGGCTCGCGCTCCAGGACGAGGGCTACGACGTCAGCGAGGCGGCGGACGGCGAGCAGGGCCTCGAGGCGCTCGGCCGGGACGAGCCCGACGTCGTCCTCCTCGACCTCATGCTCCCGGGGATGGACGGCTTCTCGGTCTGCCGGCGGATCCGCCACGACAGCCGGGTGCCCGTCATCATGGTCACGGCCCGCGCCGACAGCCACGACGTCGTCGCCGGGCTCGAGGCGGGTGCCGACGACTACGTGACGAAGCCGCTCGTCTCCAAGGAGCTTTCCGCCCGCATCCGGGCGCTGCTCCGCCGGGTAGAGCCCGCCGCCGACCGGCAGGCCCGGCGGGTGACGACGGGCGACCTGAGCGTCGGGCTCGACGACGGTGTCGTCACCGTGGCGGGGGAGCCGGTGTCCCTGACCCGCACCGAGTTCCGGCTCCTCGTCGAGCTGGCGCTCGCCGAGGGGCGGATCTGCAGCCGCGAGGACCTCCTCGAGCGCGTCTGGGGCTATGGCTACTTCGGCGACGCGCGCATCGTCGACGTCCACGTCCGGCGGCTGCGCACCAAGGTCGAGGCGGACCCGTCCAACCCCCGGCACGTCGTCACGGCCCGCGGTCTCGGCTACCGCCTGGCCCTCGAGTGACCGCCCCGCCCACCGCTCGACCCCCCGGGCACCTCAGGCGCTGGGGCCTGCGCCGTCGGGTGACCG
>DASSQJ010000136.1:0-2655 GCA_035702545.1 Phycicoccus sp. | reverse complement strand
TCGCCATCTACCTGCTGAGCGCGCTCGGTGGGTCGGTCATGTACCTGCTGCTCGCCGCGCCGCAGAGCTACTCGGAGGCGCTGGCGGTCGGCCCGGGGGCGTGGTGGACGAGCGCCGTGGGAGCGTCGGGCGCGGTGTTCGGCCTGTTCGGGGCCTTCCTCGTCCTCCAGCGCCGGCTCGGGCGCTCGGCCGCCGGGATGTGGGTCATCATCGGGATCAACGCGGTCATCGGGTTCGTCCCGGGCTTCAACATCGCGTGGCAGGCCCACCTCGGCGGGCTGATCACGGGCGCTGCGGCCGCCGGCGTCATCGCCTACCTCGGCCGGGGGCGCGGACCCGAGGGGGCGGCGGGTCGGCGCGACGCCGGGGCCCTCCACTGGGTGGGGCTGGGCGCCATCCTCGTCCTGCTCGTCGTCCTCACCCTCGCGAAGTACGCGGCGGTGTGAGGCCAGGCGCGGCGCTCGTGGGGGTGGGGATTACACGGGTGTCATTCGTCCCCAGTGTGGATGACGCCTGTGGATAACTCAGCGCCAGCGGGTCGTCATCAGGAACCCGGAGAGCATCAGGCCGAACCCGATGCCGAGGTTCCAGCGGCCGATGGCAGGGATCGGGTACTGGTTGGCCCCGGAGATGTAGTAGGTGACGACCCAGATGAGGCCGAGGACCATGAGGCCGACCATGAGCGGCACGAACCAGCGCGGGTTCGGGCCCTGCGCCTTGGACGAGGCCGTGCGCGGCGGGGTGTACGTGGGCTTGGAACGACCCTTGGACTCGGGCACGGAACACTCCTTGTTCGTTCAGGTTGGTGACCTAGCGTAGATGTTGACGTCGAGAGGGTGGTGAGCGGTGGGCGGGACCCATGCCGGTCGTACCCGGCGTCCGTCGTTCTGGCCGTGGCTCGTGCCGGTGGCGGCGCTGCTCGCCGGCGCCCTCTTCGCCTCGAGCGTGCGGGCCTCGCAGGGCAACGACCTGCGTGCGGACTACGTCCGCCTCCCCGACCTCATCCGCGCGCAGACCAAGGTCAACGAGGCCAGGGCCGGCGACATCCAGGCGCTGCAGTCTCAGGTCGATGCCGCCACCAGCCGCCTCGCCCCCGGTGACGTCACCACGCAGCGGCTCCAGCGCGAGGCGAACCAGATCGCCGCGACCGCCGGACGGGTTCCGGTGCGGGGGCCGGCGCTGCGGGTGACGCTCGACGACGCCAAGCTCCGGGGCGGCGAGCTGCCGGCGGGGGCTGACCCGGACAACTACGTCATCCACCAGCAGGACGTGCAGGCGGTCGTCAACGCCCTGTGGGCCGGCGGGGCCGAGGCGATGATGCTCCAGGACCAGCGGGTGGTCTCGACGAGCGCGGTGCGCTGCGTCGGCAACACGCTCGTCCTCCAGGGGCGGGTCTACTCGCCGCCGTACGTCATCACCGCGATCGGTGACCTGAGGCGGATGCACAGTGCCCTCGACACCGACCCGCAGGTCGACATCCTGCGGCAGTGGTCGGTCGCGGTGGGCCTCGGCTACGACGTCTCCGAGCCGGGCACGCAGACCTTCCCCGCCTACGTCGGCTCGATCACCCCCCAGTTCGCCGAGGTCGCGTCCTCGTGAGTGCCTGATGCGCCGGGCGACCGGCGTCGTCGGCGAGGTGCTGCTCACCCTCGGGGTGCTGCTGCTCCTCTTCGCCGCGTGGCAGCTCGGCTGGACCGACGTCGTGTCGAACCGCGAGTCGGCCCGCGTGGTCGAGGAGCTGCGGGGCGGGTTCGCGGGTCGGACGGATGCGGGGGCGTCTTCGGCGGACGCCGGGGTGCGGCTCGCCGACGGCGCCTTCGCCCTCGTGCTCGTTCCCCGCTTCGGTGCCGAGTGGGTGCAGCCGGTGTTCGAGGGCACCGGGCTGCCGGTCCTCGCGAAGGGGGTGGGGCACTACGTGGGGAGTGCCGAGCCGGGTCAGGTGGGCAACTTCGCGGTCGCCGGCCACCGGACGACCCATGGCCGCCCGTTCCACGACATCGACGCGCTCCGCCTCGGAGACCGGGTCGTCGTCCAGACCGTCGAGGCGGTGTACGTCTACGCCGTCACCGGGCACGAGGTCGTCGACCCGGCCGCCGTCCGGGTCATCGCTCCGGTCCCGGACGAGCCGGGCGCGACGCCCACGGAGGCCGTGCTCACGATGACGTCGTGCGATCCGCCCTTCCGCGCGACCCAGCGGTACGTCGTCCACGCCCGGCTGGCCGAGACGCTGCCGGCGGGGCGCGTCGACGAGGCGCTCTCGACGTCACCGGCGGGGGGCTGAGCCGTGTACGGCGCCTTGTGGCGGGCCCTCCCGGGGCCACGCTGGGTCCGGGTGGTCGAGTGCGTCGTCCTCGCCGCGGCCGTCGTGGCGGTCTGCTTCCGGTGGGTCTTCCCGTGGCTCGAGCCGCTCCTGCCCTTCTCGGACGTCACCGTCGGGGGCTGACGACGCACGGCATCATGGGCGCATGACCCGGGTCCTCGTCGTCGACAACTACGACAGCTTCGTCTTCACGATCGTCGGCTACCTCGAGCAGCTCGGCGCGGAGTGCGAGGTCGTGAGGAACGACGCCGTGGCGCCCGCCGACGCTGCCGAGTTCGACGGTGTGCTGGTCTCGCCGGGGCCGGGAACCCCGGAGGAGGCCGGGGTGTCGATGG
>DASSQJ010000135.1:0-10383 GCA_035702545.1 Phycicoccus sp. | reverse complement strand
GAGGGCGGCGGTGAGCGGGCGGTTCATCGCCTCGGGGCTGACGAGCACGGTGCCCGCGAGGGCGAGCATCAGCGTGCCGCCGACGAGCTTGAGGAGGCGGCCGTGCCGCTCCTGCACCTTCGTCGCCCGCATCGTCGCGACCGCGAGGCCGAAGACGATGAGCTCGTCGAGCAGGAAGGGCACCATGTAGAGGCCGAAGAGGCCGGCCGCCTGCGTCCAGCCCACGTCGTTGGCCTCGAGCAGACCGGTCCACAGCACCGGGAACCCCGCGGTGCACGGCGTCTCCAGCAGCGAGACACCCACCGCCAGCGCGACCGTGGCCCCCAGGGCAGGGAGCAGCTCGCGCTCGCCGGCCGCGGCGCGCACCCGCGCGTAGATCCCGGGCTTCGAGGAGTCACGGATCGTGAACGAGGGTCCCTTCTTGAAGGCGAAGTAGTCCTTGACGTTCACCGCCCCGAACACCCCGGCGACGACGGCGACGACCACCTGCACCCACCCCAGGTGGCCGACCACGCTCATCGCCGAGTAGATCCCGGCCATGTACAGCGCGTACATCAGCGCCGTCACGGCAAGGAACGTCGAGCCGACCACGACGACACGGCCCCGCCGGGCGGACCTGACGACGATCGCGAGCAGGACGGAGATCACCCAGAGCGAGCAGGGGTTCACGCCGTCGACGAACCCGATGACCAGAGTCGACAGGACGAGGGAGTCACTGCCGACCGCCACCTGCCCGAGCAGGGGCACGTCCACCGTCGTGGCCCTTGCCTCCGTCGCAGGCGGGGCGCCCGTCGCAGGCGGGGCGCCCGTCGCCGGCGGGGCGGTGCGCTCGAGCTCGGCCGCGATCTCGTCGCGGACGGTGTCGGACCACCCGACCCAGAACCGGTCGCCGATGATCGTGGTCGGGACGCCGCTCGGCTCGAAGCCCATCCGCTCGGCCGTACTGTAGAACAGCCGTCGGTTGTCCTCGTCGTTCCAGACCTCGTACTGCTGGACGACGAGACCCGGGTGGTCCGTGACCGCCTGCTCGAGCCACTGCTTCTCCGCCGCGCAGTGGGGGCACCCGTCGCCCCAGAAGAGCTGCAGGACGACCTGGTCGGGGCGGTCCGTCATCACCGTCCCGGCCGACGCCGCACTCGCCAGACCCACGAGCAGGAAGAGCCCGACAACCACCGCCAGCACCCTGACGAGCCAGCCCACACCTCCACGCTACGAGTGCGGTCGCGACGATGCGCCGAGCTGATCCGCACCTCACACGAACGGCCTCTGACGAGGCCGGAGCCCCGTCGAGGCGCCCGCCGCGGTCAGGGCACGCAGGGGCCGGTGGGGTCAGGGCCCGGCGGTGCCGTCCACCGCCCGTTGGCCGGCGAGGGCCCGCAGGGTCAGCGCACCACCGAGCATGAGCGTGAGGCCCACGAGCGCGTTGAGGGTGATGCCGGACCATTCGGCGTTGTGCAGGGGGAAGCCCTCGAACCCGATGAGGGACAGGACCAGGATTCCGGCCCCCACGAGTACGCCGGACACGACGACGAGCAGGACGTACATCCAGCCCGGGGCACGCGCCGGCAGCAGCGAGCGCCGGGCCGGCGTGTCCCACAGCGGCAGCGGGCGGTACTGCGTGGACCAGGTGAGCAGGACGAGGACGACGAGGTAGACGACGAAGACGACGAGGAACCCCGCGAACCACAGGGCGTACCCGGCCGTGTCGACCGGCTCCGGGAAGCCGTGGACGTCCTGGCGGGTCGGGGGCGGGAGGCCGAGCTGGCGCAGGGTCGTCAGGGACAGCACGATGGCGAGCAGGTGCCAGATGTAGCAGCTCGTGGCCGTCATCGTCATGAAGGTCGTGGCCAGCCACACCCGCGGGCGGTGGAGGAAACGGGTCAGCGGCCGCCGGGCGATGAAGACCAGCGACACGACGGTGAGCCCGTGCAGCAACAGGACGACGCTCGGGGGTGCCATGTTCGAGTAGGCACCGTGGAAGCCCGGAACGTGGAACGTGTGGCCGAACAGGCTCAGGGTGTCATAGTCGAGGACGTCTCCGGGAAGCCCGACGAGGCTCATCGGCCAGGGCCCGAAGTAGACCAGCGCGGCGTTGACGACGAACGTCACGACGGCCACCACCACCCACGTGCGGTGCCGGGTGTCCTCGTCCCAGAAGAAGCCCAGCTGCTGGATGACCAGCCAGCACAGCAGGTAGTTGAAGAACCCCAGCCACAGCGGCCAGCCGAGGACGGTGACGCCGACCGAGTCGAGGATCGCGAGCGGGACGAGGACGACGAAGGCGACGGCGCGGTTCCGCTGGTGCACCCGCCACATCACGGGCAGGAAGAGGAGGGTCAGCGTGTAGACGCCGAGGAACCACAGCGGTTCGTTGACGATCGACAGCAGCGGGTCGAGGTCTGGCCCGACGACCACCGTCATCACTGCCGAGAAGACCGCCATGCCGGCCAGGTAGACGAGCACCGGGCGCAGGAGCCGGCGCACCCGGGCCCACATCCACGCGGAGTACAGGACCTCGCGCGAGCCGGCCTTCCGCCACGAGATGACGCTCGCGGCCCCTCCGAAGGCGAAGAAGAGGGGCATGACCTGCAGGGCCCAGGTCAGGTACTGCAGAGCGGGGTAGGAGGCCATGAGGTTGCCGATGCGGGCCCCGCCGCCCTCCACCGGCCAGTAGACGACGGCCATGAGCAGGTGGCCGAACACGACGACGAGCAGCGCGAAGCCCCGGACGGCGTCGAGGAGGCGGTCACGGCTCGGCGGGGTCCCCTCCGCCACCGAACGAACCGGCGGTAGCAATGCTGACGATCGACGGACATCACCGCCCCGCACAGCTCCAGCGTAGAGACGGGAGGCGATGCGGCGACACCCGTCCCCGACTCAGAGGGGCATGACGGTCGTCACGCTCAGGCGAGGACCGCCGCCGGGGCCGGGAACGTCGTCCCGTTGGCCACCCGCAGCTGCTGCAGCGTCCGGTCGCGGAGCGCGATCAGCCGACGCCGGCTCAGCCGCTCGCACACCCAGTCCCAGTGCAGCGAGCACCAGTCGCCTGCCTCGACGTCGCCGGCGAGGCCGAGCCCGTCGCGGCGCAGCCGCGCCACCTCCTCGCGCGGCGCCCCGAGGGACAGCCGCCGGCCGTCCCACTCGAGCGGGCGGGACCGGACCACCGCCTCCCCGTCGACGACGGAGACGACCTCCCCCCACCGGACCCGGCACCGGTCGAGGACCCGCAGCGGCTCGTCGACCCGGCCCTCACGGAGCAGCCCGAGCCACGGGTAGACGCCGAAGACGTGGAACGAGTGGTGCGGGACGGCACCCAGCGGCACCGCGTCCACGAGCCGTGGCCAGACCACCCGGCCCGCCCGGGCCCGGAAGCGGGTCTCCAGCGAGTCGCCCATGAGCCGGGGCCCGACCCGGTCGAGCAGGTCGTTGCCGACCCAGTACGCCTCGACGACCCGGGCGTCGAGCGGGTCCGGGATGCGGGCCGCCGCGGCGATGAGCTCGAGGTACGGCCAGGCGCCCTCGAAGCCGCGGGCCAGCCGACGCAGCTCGGGGTCGTCGACCCCGGCCGCCACCTGCTCGAGGAGCTGGTCGGCGGCGTCCGGGCCGCAGTAGCCGAGCTCGTTCGGCGGGTAGGCGTACGCGGCGAACCGCAGCGCCCCCCCGGCGCCCAAGCCTGCGCTCCCCGGCGCCCCGACCACGGCGCTACCCGCGGCTCCCCGGCGCGACGGTGCCGGCCGCCTGCCGCGGCGTATCACGCAGGCCGAGCCACACGACGGCCACCCCGCCCGCGAGGACGAGCGCCAGCCATCCGGCCTGGGACGCCAGGGCGGTGCCGTTCACCGCGAGCCCGAGCAGCGCCGTCACCGGCGCCGCGAGGACGAGGACCGCCGTGACGTCGACGGCCTGCGCCCGAGCGAGGGCCGCGAACCAGGTCCCGACGTAGCCGGCGAGGAGCACTCCGGTGAGGAGCGCCCAGCCCACCTGCTCACCGGTCAGGGACAGCAGTCCGCCGAGCCGGCCCGTCACGGCCAGCCAGGCGACGAGGGCGACCGAGCCCATCCCCATCCGGGCGACGCCGACCGTCCAGGAGGACACCCCCCGGAGCAGCCACTTGGCGAGGACGACCTCGACCGCCCAGAGCAGGGTCGCGGCCAGGATCATCAGGCCGGCGACCCCGAACCCCGACGGGAGCCCGCCGGCGAGACCGACCTGCCCGACGACGAGCAGCCCGATGGCGAGCCAGTGGCCCCACTGGAGCCGCTCGCCGAGCAGCGGCACGGCGAGCAGCGCCACCCAGAGGACGAGGGTCTTGTGGATGAACGCGGCCTGGGGCGAGGAGGCCCGGGCCAGGCCCTCGAAGAAGAGGACGAACGGGAGGCTCCCGCCGACGAGCCCGATGCCGAGCAGCGCCCACCACTGCCGAGGCCCTGCCGGGCGTGTGAGCCGCGCCCCGGCACGTGCCCCGAGGGCGACCACGCCGAGGCGGACGACGGCCGCCACGAGGTTCTTCGCGGTCGTGTACACCGTCGCGCTGGTGAAGGCCTTGACGCCGTACGCGTTGACGAAGACCGAGACACCGCTGATGGCGGCCGTCACGAGCGCGAGGGCCATCCCGGTGCGTCGGGTGGGGTTCATGTGAGCTCCTCTCGGATGGTGGAGGCCGTCGCGGCCTCCTCGGGAGTGACGCGGCGCAGGGCGAAGCCGGAGTGGCAGACCAGCCACTCCCCCACCGACACAGGCTCGCCGAGCGTCATGAGGTAGACCCGGACCGTGCGCTCCGGGGTGCGGACGAGGGCGGTCTCGTCGGGTCCGACCGCCACCACCTGGGCGAGGTCACCGAGGCACATCGGCCACCTCCAGGGTTGCGAGGACCGTGTCGACGGCGCCGGGCACCGCGGCGGCGACCGCCGGCGAGAGGCCCGCCCCGTGCTCGAAGCGGGCGGCCTCGACCCCGACGACCGTGACCCGCTCCGGCAGGCGGTGCAGGGCCCGGGCGAGCTCGACCGCGGTCGCGAGCCCGAACGCGTGGGTGCCGCCGCGGCCGGTCCCGGCCCAGGCGTCCTCGGGGAGCGGGTCCAGCCCGGCCCCGGTCTCGAGGACCCGCACGTCCCCGGGGACGGCGCCGGCACCGGAGCACACCGCGTCGACGACGACGACGCGCCCCCGGCCGGTCCACAGCTCGACGAGGTCCGTGGGGTCCTCGTGCTCGAGCACCTCCACGCGCGGGTCTCCGCGCGCCGCGACGGCCCTGGCGACGTGCATCCCGACCGCGTCGTCACCCCGGTCCGGGCTGCCGAGCCCGACGACGAGCACCGGTGCGGCGCTCACGACCGGTCCACCGTGAGGTCGAGGAAGTGGGTCGCGCAGGAGATGCACGGGTCGTAGTTGCGGATCGCCTGCTCGCAACGGTGCAGGAGGGTGTGGTCGTCGAGGTCGGACCACGCCCGGACCATCGTCCGCAGGTCGGCCTCGACGCTGCGCTGGTTCTGCGAGGTCGGCGGCACGATCTGGGCGTCGCGGATGATGCCCGCGTCGTCGAGGACGTAGCGGTGGAACAGCGTGCCGCGCGGGGCCTCGCTGGCGCCGAACCCCTCTCCCGCGCGCGGCGGGACGGCCACGCTGGGAGCCGCGCTCCCCGTCCATCCGTCGATGATCCGAAGCGCCTCGTGGCAGGCCTCGACGAGCTCGACGGCCCGGACGACGATGGAGCGGAACGGGTTCCGGCAGGTCGCGCCCAGGCCGGCCGCCGCCGCGGCCTCACGCGCCGGGGACGAGAGCCGGTCGTAGTTCAGCGAGTAGCGGGCCAGCGGGCCGACGACGTACGGCTCCTCGGCGCCGTCGAGCCGGGCGTGCAGCGCGTTCGAGTGGGCGACGTGGAACTCCCGGATGTGCGCGGTGAAGTCGCGGACGTCGAACCCGCCGCCGGAGGACGTGACGACCCGACCCCACTCGATGGGGTAGCCCTCCTCGGCGCGCAGCGAGAGGTACTCGTACGGCTGCTCCATGAACGGGAAGTCGAACCCGGCGACGAGCCCGACCGTGGCCAGCGAGTCCTCGAGGGCCCGCTCGAGCCGGCCGCGGACCCCGGCGAGCTCCTCGCGGGTCGGCATCCGGTAGAACCCGCCGACCCGGACGTTGACCGGGTGGATGGACCGGCCGCCGACGACGTCCATGAGGTCGTTGCCGGCCTTCTTGATCCGCAGCCCGCGCTCGACGACGGCCGGGTGGTCGGCGGCCATCTCGATGGCACCGTCGTAGCCGAGGAAGTCGGGGGCGTGGAGGAGGAAGACGTGCAGCGCGTGGCTCTCGATCCACTCTCCGCAGTAGAGGAGGCGCCGCAGGAGGCGGACCTCCTCGGGCACCGTCACCCCGCAGGCGTCCTCGATCGCCCAGCACGCGCTCGTCTGGTAGGCGACGGGGCAGATGCCGCAGATCCGGGCGGTGATGTCGGGCGGCTCGGTGTACGAGCGGCCCCGGAGGAAGGCCTCGTAGAACCGCGGCGGCTCGTAGATGCGCAGCTGGACGTCGGTGACCTCCCCGTCGCGGTACTCGATGTGCATCGCGCCCTCGCCCTCGACGCGGGCGAGGGTGCCGACGTGCATGACCTGACCGCCGTCGGTGAGCTTGTGGGTCATCGGGGCGCCTCCTCGGTGGGCGGTGGCACGACCGGCTCGTGGCGCTCGCTCTCCCGGCGGAACGGCTCGGCAGCCGCGTTGAAGGTGCGGAAGACCCGCATCACCGACGGCTGGTCCATGCCGAGCTCGGCGAGCCGCGCGGCGACCCCGGCCGTGTTGGGGGTGTCCTGCGGGCCGAAGCAGCCGTAGCACCCGCGCTCGAAGCCCGGGCAGAGCGCGCCGCACCCGGCCTGGGTCACCGGTCCGAGGCACGGCGTCCCGTGGGCCACGGTGACGCAGACGGTGCCCCGCCGCTTGCACTCGACGCAGACGCTGTACGTCGGAACGCGGGGGCGCCGGCCCTGGAGGGAGGCGGCGAGAACCTCGAGGAGCTGGTGCTTGTTGATGGGGCACCCGCGCAGCTCGAAGTCAACGGCGACGTGGGCCGAGACGGGGGTCGAGCGGGAGAGCGTCGAGAGGTACTCGGGGTGGGCGTAGACGATGGAGCGGAACTCCGCGACGTCGCCGAAGTTGCGCAGCGCCTGGATGCCGCCGGCGCTCGCGCAGGCGCCGATGGTGATGAGCTTGCGGGAGACCTCGCGGACCTGCTGGATGCGCTCGAGCTCCTCGGGCGTGGTGATCGAGCCCTCGACGAGGGAGACGTCGTACGGCCCCTCGACGACCGCCCGGGTGGCCTCCGGGAAGTACGCGATGTGGACCCGGCCGGCGACCTCGATGAGCTCGTCCTCGCAGTTGAGGAGGGTGAGCTGGCAGCCGTCGCACGACGCGAACTTCCACACGGCGAGCTTCGGCCGCCCGCGGCCCATGTCGGCCCGCTCGCGCTCCTGGCTGGCGGTGACGGACACGGCTACACCTCCGACCTGGCCATGAGGGGCTCGAGCCGGTCGTAGCCGAGGACCGGCCCGTCGACGCAGAGGAAGAGCTCGCGCAGCTGGCAGTGCCCGCACAGCCCGACCCCGCACCGCATGTTGCGCTCCATCGACAGGCGCAGCCGCGGGGCGGGGACGCCGCGGTCGGCGAGCGCGGAGGCGGCGTAGCGCATCATCACCTCGGGCCCGCAGACGAGGGCGAGGGTGTTGCCGGCGTCGAAGCCGCCCCGCGCGACGAGCTGGGTGACGAGGCCGACCCGGCCCCGCCACGCGTGCTGGCCGTTGTCGACCGTCACCTGGACGTCGATGTCGTGGTCGCGGCCCCACGCGAAGAGATCGTCGCCGAAGAGGATGTCCTCCGGAGTGCGGGCGCCGTAGAGGAGGAGGACCCGGCCGTAGTCGGCGCGGTGGGCGCACACCTCCAGGACCGCCGGGCGCAGTGGGGCCAGGCCGATGCCCCCCGCGACGAACACGACGTCGCCACCCCGCCCCGCCGACACCTCCCACCCGGTGCCGAACGGCCCGCGGATGCCGAGCTCGGTGCCCGGCGTGACCCGGACCAGGGCGTGGGTGACGGATCCGACGTCGCGGATCGTGTGCTCGAGCCGCTCGGGGCGGGCCGGGTCGCCGCTGATCGAGATGGGCACCTCGCCCACGCCGGCGGCGTGCATCATCGTGAACTGCCCCGGGGCGAAGGCGAGCGGCTCGCCGTCGACCGCCTCGAGGACGAGGGTGTAGGTGTCGCGGGTGTCCTGCCGGTGCTCGCGCAGGACGAAGGGGCGGGGCAGGAACGGGTCCGGGGCGGGGGGCGTCCCGACGGTCCGGTCGGCGACGGTGCTCACACCGACGCCCCGTAGAGGTCGAGGAGCCGGACCCGGGCCGAGTGGACCCGGTCCGACATCACCGTGACGACCCGCTGGAGGAGGGCGTAGCCGATGGCCGGGTCCTCCTCGGCCTTCCCCCGCAGGCAGGCGCCGTCGAAGTGGATCGCGCTCGTGTCCTCCGTGGCCCTGGCGTCGAAGGTCCACCGGTACGGCGGCACGAGCCACGACCAGCCGACGACGTCGTCGTCGTGGACGGTGTCGACGACGACCGGCGGCCCGGTCGGCGTGCGCACCTCGAGGCTGACCCGCCCGTGCCGGACGACGTAGAAGGCATCGGCGGGGTCGCCCTCCCTGAAGAGGTGCTGTCCGGGGCGGAAGTGCACGTTGACCGCGCACCCGGCGACGAGGGCGGCCACCGAGTCGTCGAGGCCCGCGAAGAACGGGTGCTGGGGGAGGTACTCGGCGATGGTGCGCACCTCTGCTCCTTTCAGTTCCCCTCGGTCGTCGCGACGGCGGCGGCCTCAGGGGGCAGGTTCGACCCGGGCGTGCCCCGGAGGGCGGCGACCTCGGCGGTGATGTCGATGGCGGCCGGGCACCACGTGATGCAGCGTCCGCAGCCGACGCAGCCGGAGGAGCCGAACTGGTCCTGCCAGGCCGCGAGCTTGTGGGTGATCCACTGCCGGTACCTCGACGAGGGCGACTCCCGCACCGACCCACCGTGGATGTAGGAGAACTCGGTCGTGAAGCACGAGTCCCAGACGCGGTGGCGCTCGACCTCGTCGCCGCTGAGGTCGGTCACCTCCTCGACCCCCGTGCAGAAGCACGTCGGGCAGACGAGCGTGCAGTTCGTGCAGGACAGGCACCGGGACGCGACGTCGGCCCAGTGCGGGCTGTCGACGGCGCCGTAGAGCAGCTCACGGACGCCCGCGGTGTCGAGGCGCCGGCCCATCCGCTCCGTGGCCCGGTCGGTGACCCGGCGGCCCGCGCCGAGGTCGGCGTCGGTCGCCGGACGGGACGGGACGCCGTCGAGGAGCCGGGCCCCCCGCTCGGTGCCCACCTCGACGACGAAGCGGTGCTCGCCCTCGAGGAGCTCGGTGAGCGAGAGGTCGAACGGCGCCCCACACCCCGGCTCGGGCCGCGGCCCGGTCCCCATCGAGGCGCAGAAGCAGCTGCCCGACGGGTCGGAGCAGGCGACCGCGATGACGACCGCGTCGCTCCGGCGTCCGGCGTAGTGGACGTCGCCCCAGGCCCGGCCGGTGAGGACGGTGTCGTGGATGCCGACTGCCGCGAGGTCGCACGAGCGCACGCCGAGGAGGGCGTAGCGCGGCGGCTGCGTGGGCTGCCCGTCGGCGGGCCCCGGCGGGGGCTCGACGCGGCGGCCGTCCGGGGTGCGACGTCCCCGCCAGAGCAGCTCGTCGCTGGGGAAGAAGACGGTCTTCGGCGAGTGCGCGCCGACGACGTACCCGAAGAGCGCCTCGTCACCCCGCTGCCGGAGCCGGTAGGTGGCGGGGCCCTGCTCGTCGCCCCAGCCCCGCGGGAGGTCCTCCACCCCGCGGATCGGTGCGTTGACCACCGCCCCCGAGCGGACCGTCGGCCCGATGACGGTGTACCCCTCCGTGACGAGACCGTCGATGAGTGCCTGCAGACCAGCGACGTCGACCACGTGGGTCTCGACCATGACGCCTCCCGCGTCGGCGAGCGGGGCTCGCCCTCCCTCCTCACGGTAGGGCACCGCGCGGGCCCGGGACCTGTGAGTTTGGACATGCCGGCAGACCTTCGGGGGCCGGCGCGGGGACGGTCTCGGGGCCCGTGGCCGGGCCCGTCGCGGGGCCGGTTCCGGCGGCCTGTGGACAACCCGAAGACGGCGGTCCGCGAGGTGCCTACTCTCCCCCGCCATGGAGGTGCGGATGACCGTGCACCTGCCCCGGCGTCGCCCGCGGCCGGTGGAGGTCGTCGTGCGCTGGGACGGCCGGCCGACCGTCGCCGCGCTCCGCAGCGCGCTGGCACGAGCGCTCGGCGAACCGGTCGAGGCCCTCGTCATGGGTGGCCAGGGCG
>DASSQJ010000134.1:0-2760 GCA_035702545.1 Phycicoccus sp. | reverse complement strand
GTACGAGGCGACGATGAGCGGGATGGTGTCCGCGAGCGTGCCGTCGAGGTCGAACAGGACGGTCCGCCAGCGCGGCTCGGGGGTGGGGCCGGGGAGGGTCACGGCGGCCATCCTCCCCCGAGCCGGGAGGTCGGCTCACCGCAGGGTCTGGCGCACCGCCCCGAGGGCCGAGTCGAGGACGGTCCGCAGGGTCTCCACGGTGAGGGGCTCGATGCGGGAGGCGGCGTCGGCCCGGCGCAGCTCGGTCCGGACGTCGTCGCGGAACCGGCGGAGCAGGGCGTCGGCCTCGGCGTACCGGGCGTGCGAGGCGGACCGGGCGTCGCGAACCGGGCCGGTGTGGGGCACCGCCCCGGCCCGGGCCTCCTGCGCCGCGGCGGCCAGCTCCGCCCGCAGCCCGCTCATCGAGTGCCGCACGTCGTCACGGACCCGGGCCGCCCGCTCGCGCACCGTCTCGGCGATGTCCACCTCGAGCGCCGCGAGCTCGCCCCGGCGCGCCTCGAGCTCGGCGCGGCCGGTGCCGGTCAGCTCGTAGGTGCTCCGGCGGTCCCCGTCGCTGCGGCGGACCAGGCCCTCCTCCTCGAGCCGGGCCAGGCGCGGGTACACCGTCCCGGCGCTGGGCCGGTAGGTGCCCCCGAACCGGTCGGAGAGCGCGGTGATGACCTCGTAGCCGTGCATCGGCCGCTGCTCGAGGAGGGCGAGCAGGTACAGCCGGAGCTGGCCGTGCTGGAAGACGGGGGGCATCTCAGGCCGTCCCGCCCGCCGGGGCGCCAGCGGAGGCCGGGCCGGCGGCCGCCGGTCCGCGGAGGACGGTGACGTCGCCGGAGACCGTGGTGACGGCCAGGGTGCTCCCGCCCTCGCCCCGGCGCAGGTCGACGACCCGCGACCCAGGGACGCCGCGCCCGTGCTCCTCGCCGTCGACGACGAGCCGGCCGCTCACGGCGTTCGCCGTGACGTGCACGCCCTCGTCGGAGGGCACCCGGACGGTGACGTCGCCGGACACCGTGGTCGCGGAGAGGCTCGTCGAGCCGCGGGTCAGGTCGACGGCGACGGCCCCGGAGACCGCGTTCGCGTGGACGCCGGTCAGCGCGCCGGAGGCGGCGAGCTCGCCGGACACCGAGTTCAGGGTGAGGTCGCCCTCGTGGTCACGGACGACGATCTCCCCCGACACCGTGTTGGCCGAGAGCCGCCCCGTCGTCCGGTCGACGACGAGGGAGCCGGAGACCGTCGACACCGACGCCTGGCCCTCGATGCCCGCGACGAGGCCGTCGGCGCTCACGGTGCCCACCTTCGCGACGACCGTGCGCGGCACGGCGATCGAGACGTCCGCGCGGTCGCGGTCGCGGAAGTTCCTGAACTTCTCCAGCCAGCCCTCCCAGCCGCCGAGGGTGAAGGAGTAGCCGACCCGCAGCTCCCCGTCGCTCAGCGACACCTCGAGCGGGCGGCCCTCGACGTCGTGCACCTCGAGGCGGACGCCCGGCTCGTCGTGGGTGACGACGTCGACCCGTCCGCCGACGAGCTGGACGCGCAGCGCGCGGACCTCGTCGACCTCGATGACCTGTGGGCCGCTGACGACCCATGACTCGTCCGACATCACGGACTCCTTTCGCGATATGTCGTGTCTTGCATTCACGATATATCGCGACTTGCGGCGCCGCAACCCCGAGGACCGGGACGTGACGACGTCGCCCCCGGGGATACCGTGGGCCCGATGTCCACCCCCGCTTCCCCGACGGCCGCCCGACCGCTGCGCGAGCTCGTCCACCCGTCGTGGGCCGAGGCGCTCGCGCCCGTCGAGCCGATGGTGGCCCGGCTCGGGGAGTTCCTCCGGGAGGAGGTCGCGGCCGGTCGCGGGTACCTCCCGGGCGGACCGCACGTCCTGCGGGCCTTCGCCCAGCCGCTCGACGCCGTGCGCGTCCTCGTCGTGGGGCAGGACCCCTACCCCACCCCCGGCCACGCGATGGGGCTGTCCTTCTCGGTGAGCCCGGACGTCTCCCCCGTCCCGCGGAGCCTGGCGAACATCTACACCGAGCTCCAGGCCGACCTCGCGATCCCGCCGCCCTCGAGCGGAGACCTCACGCCGTGGGCCGAGCGCGGCGTCCTCCTCCTCAACCGCGTCCTCACGGTCCGGCCGGGGAAGCCCGCGAGCCACCGCGGCCGGGGCTGGGAAGAGGTCACCGGGCGGGCGATCGAGGCGCTCGTCGAGCGCGGCGGGCCGCTCGTCGCGATCCTCTGGGGCCGCGACGCCCGGACCCTCGCCCCCCACCTGCACGGCATCCCGTGCATCGAGTCCCCCCACCCCAGCCCGCTCTCGGCCCACAGCGGGTTCTTCGGCTCGAGGCCGTTCTCCCGCGCCAACGCCCTGCTGGGCGAGGCCGGTGCCGACCCGATCGACTGGAGGCTCCCATGACCGTCCCCGCCGGCACCCGCCGGGTGTGGACCCGCTACGTCGCGATCGGCGACTCCTTCACCGAGGGGATGTCCGACCCGGACCCGGAGCGCCCGGACGTCTACGTCGGGTGGGCCGACCGCCTCGCCCACCACCTCGACGCCGTCGCTGCGGAGGCGCACCTGCCCTTCGGGTACGCCAACCTCGCCGTCCGCGGACGCAAGCTCGACGACGTCGTCGGGCCGCAGCTCGACGCCGCCCTGACGATGCAGCCCGACCTCGTCTCGATGGTCGGCGGCGGCAACGACCTGCTCCGGCCCGCCGTCGACCTCGACGGACTCGCCGAGCGCCTCGAGGCGGCCGTGGTCCGGATC
>DASSQJ010000133.1:0-10466 GCA_035702545.1 Phycicoccus sp. | reverse complement strand
CGCGGCGTGACGACGGCGACCGAGCCGTCGACCTCCTCGAGCGCCGCCGACACCGCCTGCTGGACCTCCTCGGCCAGCGGGCCGGAGACGACCCGGTCGACCGGCTCGAACCCCGTCTCGCGCACCGCCGCCGGGATGTCGGCGTCCGGGACGAGAGGCAGGATGACGTCGCGGGCGTAGTCGAAGATCTCGCGGGCGTTGCGGTAGTTGGTGTCCATGTGGAAGGACCGGCGCTCCTGGCCGCTGAAGGCGTCGTCCCGCGCCCGGCCCGCCTCGGCGAGGTCCGGCCACGAGGCCTGCGCGGCGTCGCCGACGACGGTCCAGGATGCGGTCCGCCCGCGGCGGGAGATCATCCGCCACTGCATGGGCGAGAGGTCCTGGGCCTCGTCGACGAGGACGTGCGCGTAACCGGACGCCTTCTCGAGCCGGCCCTGGAGGAGCCGCTCGCGGGCATCGGTCGGTGTGATGACGGCACGCGTCCCGGAGGCCTCGGCCCGCCGGTCGGCCCCGGCGCGCACGTCGAGGACGCCCCAGGAGGCGAGGTCGTCGAGCTCCTCGATGTCGTAGAACCCGGCATCCTCGCGCTCGGGCTCCTGGACCGGGCCGAGCCGGGCGAGGAGGTCGTCGAGGAGGGCGACGTCGGCGACGGACCAGTCGCCGAAGTCGAGTGCCTCCCGGTAGGACCACGCGAGCGCCGCGGCCTCCTCCTGGTCGAGCACGCCCCGGGACGCCGCGTAGACGTACTCGGTGTCCGCGAGTGCGAGGAGCAGCTCGCGTGGGTCATGCGGGCGCCACCACGACCCGAGGAACTCGTCGACGTCGCGAGAGGCCTGGAAGGCGTCGAGGAACGTCGCCCGCTCGCCCTGCCGGACCGAACGCCAGGCGGCCTCGCCGAGGGCGGCCCGCGCCGCGTCGGCGCCGGCGTTGTGCTGGTGGCTGCGCAGCACCTCGGAGCGCACCCGACGCAGGACGTCGTGGTCGAGCCGGACGGCGTGGCCGGCGACGAACGCGCGGAAGGACTCCGGAGCCCCCGCCGGCGGCCGGGCCGCGAGCCGGCCGAGCAGCCGCCGGATCCGCAGTGAGCCCTTGACCGCGGCGACCTCGGGAGGGTCGAGGCGGGTGGCGGTGACGCCGTCGACGACGTCGCCGAGGGCGCGGAGCGCGACGGACTCCTCCCCGAGGCTCGGCAGGACGCGCTCGATGTACGCCGTGTAGGCCGCCGAGGGACCGATGACGAGGATCCCGCCGTTCTCGAACCGGCGCCGCTCGGAGTACAGCAGGTAGGCGGCCCGGTGCAGCGCGACGACGGTCTTGCCGGTGCCGGGGCCGCCGGTGATCTCGGTGACGCCGCGCGAGGGGGCCCGGATGGCCTCGTCCTGGTGGCGCTGGATGGTCGCGACGATGTCGCGCATCTGCCGGCCGCGGCTGCGGGTCAGTGCTGCCATCAGGGCGCCGTCGCCGACGACGACGAGGTCGTCCGGGGCCTCGGGGACCATGAGGTCGTCCTCGACCCCGACGACCCGCGGACCGCGGCAGCGCAGGACCCGGCGGCGGATGACACCCATCGGGTCGACCGGGGTGGCGCGGTAGAAGGCGCTCGCGGCGGGGGCGCGCCAGTCGACGACGAGCGGCTCGTAGTCGTCGTCGCGGACCCCGAGCCGGCCGATGTAGCGGACGTCGCGTTCGGCGGCCGGGGTCTCCTCGGCGCCGAGGTCGAGCCGGCCGAAGACCAGGCCCTCGTACTGGGTGTCGATCATCGCCCGCCGCCGGGCTGCCGCGTAGACGAGCGCGTCCCGCTCGAAGAGACCGGTCATCTCCTCGTCGCGGACGTCGCCGGTGCGGTCGGTGCGGCCGCGGGCCAGGCCGTCGGCCTCGACGTCGGCCGCGCGCCGGGTGGCCTTGGCGAGCTCGTCGTAGACCCGGTCGACGTGCGCCTGCTCGCGGGCGACCTCGGCCTCGACGTCGGGCGAGGTCCCGGACAGGCCCGGGTGGGGGGCGGTCACGAAGCAGGGTCTCCTCGGTGCTCGGCTCCGGTCACGGAACGAACCAGTCTACGACGGGGACGTCGGCCGCGGGGCGGGCACCCCGCGGGACGGCAGCATCCCGCGCCCTAGGCTGGCCCCCGTGCAGGTCCTCGTCATCGGCTCCGGCGCCCGCGAGCACGCCATCGTCCGTGCGCTCTCCCTCGACCCGACCGTCGACGCGGTCGTCGCGGCACCGGGCAACCCCGGCATCGAGGCCATTGCGCTCTGCGAGCCGCTGCCGGGCGGGGTGACCGACGCCGGCGCGGTCGTCGGGCTCGCCCAGCGGCACGGCGTCGACCTCGTCGTCATCGGACCCGAGGCGCCGCTCGTCGCGGGGGTCGCCGACGCGGTCCGGGCCGCCGGCATCCCGTGCTTCGGCCCGTCCGCCGAGGCGGCCCGGCTCGAGGGCAGCAAGGCCTTCGCAAAGGAGGTCATGTCGCTCGCCCAGGTCCCGACCGGGATGGCGCACGTCTGCACGACCGCGGCCGAGGTGGCCGACGCCGTCGACGCGCTCGGCGCGCCGTACGTCATCAAGGACGACGGCCTCGCCGGGGGCAAGGGCGTCGTCGTCACCGACGACCGCGACGAGGCCCTTGCCCACGCTGCGGCGTGCCTGGCCAAGCCGGAGGGCCGGGTCGTCGTCGAGGAGTACCTCGACGGACCTGAGGTCTCCCTCTTCTGCCTCTGCGACGGCGAGAGCGTCGTGCCGCTGAGTCCCGCCCAGGACTTCAAGCGCGTCGGGGACGCCGACAGCGGACCGAACACCGGTGGGATGGGTGCGTACAGCCCCCTCGACTGGGCGCCCGACGGCCTCGTCGACGACGTCGTCGCGCGGATCGCGCAGCCGGTCGTCGACGAGATGCGCCATCGGGGCACCCCGTTCGTCGGCGTCCTCTACGTCGGCCTCGCGCTGACCTCGCGTGGGCCGCGGGTCATCGAGTTCAACGCCCGCTTCGGGGACCCCGAGACCCAGGTCGTCCTCGCCCGGCTCCGCACACCGCTCGGTGGCCTGCTCCTCGCCGCGGCGACCGGAGGGCTCGAGGGGGTCGCGCCCCTGCGCTGGTCGGAGGACCACGCGGTGACCGTCGTCGTCGCCGCGGACGGCTACCCGGCATCCCCTCGCATCGGCGACCCGGTGACCGGCCTCGAGGCCGCGGCCGCCGACGGCGCCTACGTGCTCCACGCCGGCACCGCGCGGGACGCCGACAGGCAGCTGGTCTCCTCGGGCGGGCGGGTGCTGTCGGTCGTCGCGACCGGGCCGACGCTGGCCCGGGCGCGCGAGCGGGCCTACGCCGCGGTCGAGGCCGTCGAGCTGCCCGGCTCGCACCATCGCACGGACATCGCGCTGCGGGCCGAGCGCGGCGAGGTCACCGTCCCCGCCTGAGCACCACGCCCCTCCCCGGCACCCCGACTTCTTGCCGATTCTGCCGGTCGACGCGCCGGTCATGGCCGGATTCCTCCGGCCGAACCGGCAAGGAGTGGGGGACCCGCGGGTCGGGCCCGGCCTCCGTCCCCGCCGCAGGGCCCTCCCGCGACGTGACGGGCTGCCGCCGCCCCCGGACCCCGACCCCCGGCCAGCGGCACGTCGTGCTGGCCGGACTCCGACTCCTTGCCAGTTCGGCCGGCCTTAGCCACCCGGAAACGGCGTGTCGACCGGTCGAAAGGGCAAGAAGTGGGGATCGGGGGGGCGATCAGGCGAGGGTGGCGTGGAGGTCGGCGAGGTGGTCGAGGTCCTGGAGGTCGAGGACCTGCAGGTAGAGCCGCTGCACCCCGGCCTCGGTGAGCCGGCCCACGCGGTCGCGGACCTCCTCCGGCGACCCCGCGACGCCGTTCGCCCGCAGCTCCGCCGGCTCACGGCCGATCGCCGCGGCCCGCCGGCGCACGGTCGCCTCGTCCCGGCCGAGGCAGGCGACCTGGGCGGCCGAGTGGACGAGCGTCCCGGGCGCGCGGCCGTGGTCCTCGCACACGGCGTCGACCCGCGCGAACAGCCGGCCTGTCTCCTCGACCGACCCGAACGGGACGTTGAACTCCGCGGCGTAGCGGGCCGCGAGCGAGGGGGTCCGGCGCTTCCCCGACCCCCCGACGATGATGGGGACACCGCCCTCCTGCACGGGCCGGGCGAGGGCCGGGGAGTCGGCGACGGGGTAGTGCGACCCGTCGTGCTCGTACCGGGAGCCCGCGGGCGCGGACCACATCCCCGTGATGACCGCGAGCTGCTCCTCGAGCCGGTCGAACCGCTCCTTCACCGGCGGGAACGGGATGCCGAACGCGCGGTGCTCGGCCTCGAACCAGCCTGCGCCAAGGCCCAGCTCGACGCGCCCACCGCTCATCTGGTCGACGTTCGCGACGGTGACGGCGAGGGGCCCGGGCAGCCGGAAGGTCGCCGAGGTGACGAGCGTGCCGAGCCGGATCCGGGAGGTGTCACGCGCCAGGCCGGCGAGGGTCGTCCACGCGTCGGTCGGTCCGGGCCGCCCGTCGCCGGACATGTGGAGGTAGTGGTCGGACCGGAAGAATGCGTCGAAGCCCAGCTCCTCGGTCGCGCAGGCGACCGCGAGGAGGTCGTCGTAGGTGGCGCCCTGCTGCGGCTCGGTGAAGATCCGGAGGTCCATGGGACCCACGCTACGGCCGGCGCACGGCCCCCCGAGCAGCCGGTCCCCGCGGCGTGAGGCGACCGGCGCCGGCCGCCGCGACGAGGGCGGTCGCGGCCCCGCCCGCCATGAGCGCGGCGAACGCCGCCCCGCCGACCCCGGGACCCAGCCAGGCCACCACCCCGCCGACCACGCCCGTCTGCAGCGCCACCCCGGTCGAGATCGCCAGCCCCTGGGCGGCGCTCGCCCGGCCCTGCTCCGCGTCCGGGGCGAGGCGCAGGAGCTCGGTCGACAGGGTCGGGGAGAGGATGCCCATCCCGGCCGCCGCCGCGGCCCACCCGACCATCCCGGCGACGAGGCCGACGACGTCGAGCGCGATGAGGACCGGCCCGGCCGCCCCGAGGGCGATGAGCAGCGCGCCGAGGCGGACCCGCGCGGTCGCCGACAGCCGGCGCTGGGCCGGTTCGGTGCTCGACGCCCAGGACCCCGCGGCCCACAGGGTCCCGGTGACCGAGAGCGAGACGCCGGCGACGGCCGTCGTCGCCCCGCGGGTCGTCACCAGCATGAGCGGGATGACGGCCCCGACGCCGGTGAACGCCGCGGCGACGAGCAGCCGCAGCCCGATGACGGCCGGGACGCCGGGCGCCAGGCGGGCCGTCCCCCGAGGCAGCGTCAGCCGGGCACCGAACGCGACGAGCAGGGCGCCGCCTGCGACGACGGTGACGCCGAGGGGCCGCTCGTGCGGCGCGGCGAGCAGCGGGCCGGCGAACGTCGTCACGGCGAGCCCGGCGGCGAGGAGCATCGAGGCGCCCATCCGGGCCCTGCCCCCGGCATCCGGCGCGGCGCCCCCGGAACCCGGGCGGCTGCGGCGCAGCGCCGGGCGGACGAGGAGGAGGGCGAGGGGCGCGACGAGCAGCGGCCCGAGGAAGACGGCCCGCCACCCGGCGAGCGCGTCCACGGCGCCGGCGACGCTGGGGCCGAGGAGGGAGGGCAGGATCCACGCCGCCGCGAAGGAGGCGAACACCTTGGCGCGCAGCGCTGCCGGGAGGGCCTGGGCGACGAGCACCATGAGCGAGGTGTCGACGAGCGCCTCGGCGGCGCCGGAGACGGCCCGGCCGGCGACGAAGACCGCCATCGTCGGCGCCACCGCCGAGACGACCTGCGCGGCGACGAAGGCCCCGAGCCCCCAGAGCAGCACCGGCCGAGGCCCGACCCGGTCGGTCCAGCCGCCGGACCACGCTGCGGCGACGGTGAAGGTGACGAGCGAGGCGCCGGTCGCGGCACCGAAGAGCGCCCACCCGTCGAGGTGGCGCACGACCGTCGGCAGGATGGTCGTCACGGCGCGGTTCTCGAACGCCGCGAGCGTCACCAGCGCCAGGACGCCGGCGACGACCGGGAGGTGGCGGCGGTCGAGCAGGCGGACAGGCGGGGGCGCGAGGACCCCCGCGCTCGGCGCCGCGTCGGCGGAGTCGTCCCGGTCGGTCGTGGTGTCGGTGGTCGTCACGAGCGCCGATCCTGTTACCTCAAGTGCGCTTGAGGTCAAGTCGGCTACCGTGAGCGCGTGGACCGCCACGACCTGCTCTCCATCGGCGAGGTGGCCGAGCGCTCCGGCGTCAGCGTGCCGACCGTCCGCTTCTACGAGGAGCGCGGGCTCGTCCGCTCCACGCGCACGGCCGGGAACCAGCGACGCTTCGAGCGCCACGTCCTGCGCCGCATCGCCGTCGTCCGGGCCGGCCAGCGCTTCGGCCTCAGCCTCGCCGAGGTCGCGGAGGCGCTCGCCACCCTCCCCGACGACCGTCCCCCGACCAAGCGGGACTGGACGCGGATGTCCACGCGCTGGCACGCGATGCTCACCGCCCGCATCGAGGCGATGACGCGGGTCCGTGACGGGCTCACCTCGTGCATCGGCTGCGGGTGCCTCTCGCTGCGCACCTGCCCGGTCTACAACCCCGACGACGACCTGGCGGACGAGGGCCCCGGGCCCCGTCGCTGGCCCGAGTCGGCGCGCGGCTGACCCCTGCCCCCCTCAGGTGCCCAGAGTGACCGACTCCGCCTCGACCTCGGAGTCGACCCGCTCCGCGCCGTGGCCCGGCTGGGCGTCGATCGCCCGGACGAAGGAGTGCCCGGTGGCCAGCACGGCCACGGAGAGGAGCACCGCGCCCGCGCCCACCCAGAACGGCAGGTGGATCGAGCGCTCGCCGAGGGTGCCGGCCAGCCACGGCGCCACCGCGCCGCCGGCGAACCGCACGAAGCTGTACGCGGCAGAGGCGACCGGCCGCTCGACGGGCGCGACCTTCATCACCGTCTCCGTGATGAGGGTGTTGTTGACGCCGAGGAAGCCGCCGGCGAGCACCACCCCGGCGACGAGGACCCGCTTGTCCTCGGTCCACACCGCCATCGCGACGAGGATGGCCGCGAAGCCGAGGAGGGCGGCGACGATGCCCGCGAAGGTCCCGACCCGCCGCTGCACCCAGGGCGCGACGAGCACCGAGCAGATGGCGAGGAGCAGGCCCCAGCCGAAGAACACCAGCCCGACGCCGTGGGCCGACATGTCGAGGGGGAACGGCGTGAAGGCGAGGAGGGTGAAGAACCCGAAGTTGTAGAAGAGCGCGGTGAGCCCGACGGTGAGCAGACCGCGGTGGCGGAGGGCCTCGATCGGGGCGCTGAGCGGCGTGGGGGCGGGGCGCTCTCGGCTCGCGGGGAGGGTGATCCACGTCGCGACGAGGGCGACGAACATCAGCACGCTGACCCCGAAGAACGGCCACCGCCACGACACGGCGCCGAGGGCGCCACCGACGAGGGGACCGGCCGCGATGCCGAGGCCGAGCGCCGCCTCGTAGAGGATGATCGCCTGCCCGACCGAGCCCCGGGCCGCGCTGACGATCGTCGCGAGGGCGGTCGCGATGAAGAGGGCGTTGCCGAGCCCCCAGACGGCCCGGAAGCCCACGATGGCGCCGACGCTGTCCTGCATCCCGGCCAGCCCGGCCCCGACGATGATCGTCGCGAGGCCGAGGAGGAGGGTGCGCTTGGGTCCGATCCGGCTCGACACCCAGCCGGTGGCGAGCATGGCGAAGCCCATGACGGCCATGTAGCTCGTGAAGAGCAACGAGACCTGGGACGGCGAGGCGCCGAGCTCGTCGGCGATCGGCTTGAGGATCGGGTCGACGAGGCCGATGCCCATGAAGGCGACGACGCACGCGAACGCGACGCTCCAGACGGTCCTCGGTTGGCGCCACATCGTCATCGGGGGTCCTCTCGGAGAGCGGGGGTGCGGGTGGCCTCGACGAGGTCGGCGAGGAGCGCGACGGCAGTCGCCATCGCCTCGGGCGAGGGGTCGACCCGGTCGAGGAGGGGGGCGAGGGCCCGGCCGCGGGCGCGGCGGGCCGAGGCGAGCGCGCGGGTGCCCTCGTCGGTGAGGGAGACGAGCCAGGCCCGCGCGTCGTCGGGGTCGGGGGTGCGCGCGACGAGCCCGTCGGCGACGAGGCGCTGGACCTGGGTCGTCATCGTCGGCTGGCTCGTGTCGTCGGCGGCGGCGAGCGTCGTCACCCGCGCCGGTCCGAGCTCCTCGACGAGGGAGAGGACCCGGGCCTGCGCCCACGGCATCCCCAGGTCGGCCGAGCGGCTGGCCCAGCGCGACAGCCGGGCGGCGAGCCGCAGCAGGTCGTCGGCGAGGTCGTCGGTGCGCATCCCTCCAGAATACATAGGATTCCTATGTATGTCGGTGCGAAGGAGATGCTGGTTGAATCGCGGGCATGGCCGACGCCGCTCCCGTCACCCCCTCCGCCGCGCCGGAGCTCCCCGGCTTCGTCCACGTCTACTCGGGCAAGGTGCGCGACCTCTACGCCCCGCTCGACCCTGCGGCCGGTCAGCCGCGCCCCGACCGGCTCCTCCTCGTCGCGTCGGACCGGATCTCGGCGTTCGACTTCGTCCTGGAGACCCCGGTCCCGGACAAGGGCGAGGTGCTGACCCGGATGTCGCTCTGGTGGTTCGACCAGCTCGCCGACCTCGTGCCCAACCACGTCGTCTCCACCGACGTCCCCGACGCGGTCCGCGGCCGGGCGGTCCTCGTCCGGCGGCTGGAGATGCTGCCCGTCGAGTGCGTGGCCCGGGCCTACCTCACCGGCGGGGGGCTGCGCGAGTACCGCGCCGACGGGCACGTCAGCGGCATCGCGCTCCCGCCAGGCCTCACCGACGGCTCCCGGCTGCCCGAGCCGCTCTTCACGCCGTCGACGAAGGCGCCCCAGGGTGAGCACGACGAGCCGATGTCGTACGCCGAGGTCGAGGCGGCCGTGGGGGCCGACCTCGCGGCCCGGGCCCGCGACCTGACGACCCGGATCCTCGCCCGGGGCAACGAGCTCGCCGCGGATCGGGGCATCCTCATCGCCGATACCAAGGTGGAGTTCGGGGTCGAGGACGGCGACCTCGTCCTCGCCGACGAGGTGCTCACCCCGGACTCCTCCCGGTTCTGGCCCGCGGACCAGTGGGAGCCCGGCCACCCCCAGCCGTCCTTCGACAAGGAGTACGTCCGCGAGTGGCTGACGTCCCCGGCGAGCGGATGGGACCGGTCCTCCGGCGAGGCGCCGCCCCCGCTGCCGCAGGACGTGCTCGACCGCACCCGCGCCAAGTACGTCGAGGCCTACGAGCGGCTCACCGGGGAGACCTTCGTCCCGGAGGGGTCGCGATGAGCGAGGCCAGGCCCGACTGGCGCACCGCGGGGTGGCCCATCCCGGTGACGACCGGCTTCGAGTTCGCCGACTTCGCGGTGACGACGACGATCGGCGTCGTCTCGGGCGTCTACGCGACGAGCCTGGGGTTCGCCCGTGGCTTCACGTCCGGGATCACGGCGCTGGCCCGGGGCGAGGTGCCGCAGATGACCGAGCAGCTCGCCGAGGCGCGCCACCACGCCCTCGCACGGTGCGTGCAGGAGGCGCAGCGCCACGGCGGTAACGCGCTGACGGGGGTCCGGTTCGACTCCAACGAGGTGAGCCAGGGCGGCATCGTCGAGATCCACTGCTACGGGACGGCCGTCGTCGTCGGCCCGCGGTCCTGACGTGACGGCGAGCGAGCCCCGCCGGGACGGCCCGGGCGGCCCGGAGCGCTGGATCGGCTACCTCGACTGGCTGCGCGAGGAGACCCTCGCGACGGTGCTCGAGCTGCCCGAGCAGGAGCGGCGCACGGCGCGGCTGCCCAGCGGGTGGACCCCCGTCGAGCTGCTGAGCCACCTCCTCCACATGGAGCAGCGCTGGTTCGTCTGGGGCTTCCTCGGCGAGCCGGTCGAGGCCCCGTGGGGCGACTGGGACGTCGCGGACCCCGGCGCCGTCCCGGACGACGCCGTCCCGCAGCCGCGCTGGGAGGTGCCCGATGACGTCACCGCCGAGGACCTCGCCGAGCGGCTCCGCGGGGTCGGTGCCCGGACCGCCTCGATCCTCCGGGACCACCCCCTCGACGCGGTCGCCGCCGTCGGCGGGCGCTTCGCGGCGGACCCTCCCACCCTGGAGTGGACCTGCTTCCACGTGCTCGTCGAGTACGCCCGGCACGCCGGGCACCTCGACGTCGTCACCGAGCTCGGCCGCGGCTGACTCAGGGCCGCCCGGCCCCGGGGCCCCCGGCCGAGAGCCCGAGCTCGCGACGCACCATCTCCGTCCAGGCCGCCATGGCCGCGTCGACCGCCGCGCGGTCCCCCGTCGCGGCGAGCTCGAAGAGGAGTCCCCGCGCCATCGCCAGCGACTGGAGGGCCAGGACGCCGGCATCGTCCTCGGGGACGCCGGCCCGCGCGTAGCCCTCGCGCACCGCTCCGAGCCACCCGGCGTTGAGCCACCGGCGCAGCGGCTCGGCGTAGGGCTCCCCGCGCATG
>DASSQJ010000132.1:0-4730 GCA_035702545.1 Phycicoccus sp. | reverse complement strand
GGGACGCCCTCGTCGCCCGGCTGCGTGACAACGGCTGAGGCGGCGGCGCCTGCGCGCGCCCGGACCCCGGAGCGCGTCAGCGGCTTCCGCCGCGACGTCGAGGGCCTGCGGGCGCTCGCCGTGCTCCTCGTCCTGCTCTACCACGCGGGCCTCCCGGTCCGGGCCGGCTTCGTCGGCGTCGACGTCTTCTTCGTCATCTCCGGCTTCCTCATCACCGGGCTGCTCGTCAGCGAGCTGGAGCGCACCGGCCGCATCTCGTGGCTGCGCTTCGTGGGCCGGCGCATCCGGCGGCTGCTGCCCGCGGCCGTGCTCGTCCTCGTCGTCATCTCGGCGGTGTCGTTCGTCGTCGTCCCAGGGCTGCGCCGGCGCGAGGTCGGGTACGACGTGATGGCGGCCGCCGGCTACGTCGTCAACTGGGTCCTCGCGCGCCGCGAGGTCGACTACCTCGCCTCCGACGCCCGCCCGTCGCCGGTCCAGCACTACTGGTCGCTCTCGGTCGAGGAGCAGTTCTACGTCGTCTGGCCCCTGCTCCTCGTCCTCCTCGCGCTCGCCGTCCGGCGGCCGGGTCGAGCGACGGTGGCGACCGCGCTGGGCGCCCTCGTCGCCGTCTCGTTCGGCTGGTCGGTCTGGGCCTCGCACACCTCCCCGGCCCCGGCGTTCTTCACGACGACGACGCGGGTGTGGGAGCTCGGCGTCGGGGCGTTGCTCGCCGTGTGGCTCGCGGGGCGCGACCGACCCGAGCGACCCTCGGCCGCGGCACCGCTGCTCGGCCTGCTCGCGCTGGGGACCCTCGTGGCCGTCGGGGCGCTGCTCCCCACCGGAGTCGACTGGCCGGGCGCCTGGGCGCTGCTCCCGACGCTCCCCACGGCCGTCGTGCTCTGGGCGGGGTGGCGCGCACCGGGGGGTGCGGCTCGGCTCCTGGGGATTCGCGCGCTCGTGTGGGTCGGCGGGCTCTCGTACTCCATCTACCTCTGGCACTGGCCGGCCATCGTCCTCGGGGACTGGACGGCCGAGTGGGTGACCGGTGACCCGCTGCCCGGATGGGGGCGGGTCGCCGTCGCGCTCGCGTCGGTCCTGCCCGCGTGGCTGTCGTGGCGCTTCGTGGAGACCCCCCTCCACCACGGCTCGTGGCTGCGCCACCGGCCCCGCGCCCTCCTCGCGGCCGGGCTCGCGATCTCCGCGGTCGGGGTCCTCTCCGCGCTCCCGCTCCTGCCCCTGCGCTCGCCCTTCACGACGGCACCGCCGGACGGCGTCCTCCCGCCCGTGACCGCGCTCGGCGCCGCGAGGGTCGTGCCGGGGGAGCCGGCCCCGGACCGGGCGGACCCGGGGTGGGTGACACCCGACCCCCTGCTCGCCGGGGACGACCGGCCGGCCGCGGACGTCGGCCACTGCCAGGTCGACGCCGACGTACGCGTGCCGGTGCCGTGCGTCTTCGGCGACCCGCGGGGGTCGGTCACCGTCGCCCTCGTCGGCGACTCCAAGGCGATGCAGTGGCTCCCGGCCCTCCAGGAGCACGCCCGCGGCCGCCACTGGCGGATCGTCACCTACGGGAAGTCCTCGTGCGCGTTCTCGGCGGCCCCCACGACGCTCCTCGAGCGCCCGTACCCCGAGTGCGACGCGTGGAACGCCGCGGTCCGGGCCGCCCTGGCCGCCGACCCCCCGGACGTCCTCGTCACGTCCGGGGTGGCGAGCACCGGCTGGGACGGGCGTGCCGCGGACCCGCAGGCCCTGGTCTCCGGCTACGCCGCCCTGTGGCGCTCCCTCGTGGACGCCGGTGTGCCCGTCGTGGTCGTCGGGGACAGCCCCGCCGCGCCCGACGACCTCGACGTCTGCGCCGCCCGGCACCCCCACGAGCTCGACCGGTGCACCTTCCCCGCGGGACCGGCGGTCGCGGGCAGCGGGCTGGACGCCCAACGTGCCGCCGCGGGCCGCGCGGGGCCCGGCGTCGCCCTCGTCGACCTCACTCCGTGGATCTGCCCGGGCGGCCGGTGCCCGGTCGTCGTCGGCCACGTGGCGGTGCAGCGGCCGGGCGACCACGTGACCGCGACGTACGCGGCGACCCTGGCGCCGCAGGTCGGGGCCGCGGTCGAGGCAGCGCTGCGGTGAGGAGCCGGTTTGGGTGGACGGCTCCCGACCGGTAACCTTGACCCTCGGTCTGCGTCCGTGCGCGTGACCCGAACCACCCCTGACGTCTCCGAAGGCCATGACTCATCCCGACCCCCGGTCCCCGTTCGTGCTCGACACGAAGCTCGTGGGGCGCCGACCCGGGACGATGTACGAGCTGGAGCGCGAGGTCGGGGCGCCGAGCGAGCTCGGCACCGACGTCATCCGCGTCGAGGAGGGAGCCCCGCTCCACCTCACCGTGCGGATGGAGTCGGTCGTCGAGGGCGTGCTCGTCACCGGTTCGGTCCGTGGCACGGCGACCGGCGCCTGCGTGCGGTGCCTGGACCCGCTCACCGACGAGGTGGACGGGACCTTCCAGGAGCTGTTCGTTCACGCCGATCGGCACGTCCACCACCAGGAGGTGGGGGACGCGGACGCCGACGAGGAGTACCGGATCGAGGACGGCCTGATCGACCTCGAGCCGGTGCTCCGGGACACGGTGGTGCCTGCGCTGCCGTTCCAGCCGGTGTGCCGGCCCGACTGCCCCGGGCTGTGCTCCGTCTGCGGGATGCCGCTGGCGGAGGACCCGGAGCACCGGCACGACGAGATCGACCCCCGCTGGGCGGCGCTCTCGGCCCTGGCCGAGGACCCGCCCTCGCCGACAGAGAAGAGGACCTGACGTGGCCGTTCCGAAGCGGAAGATGTCGCGCTCCAACACCCGCTCGCGCCGCGCCAACTGGAAGGCGACTGCCGTCGCCACGACGACCTGCCCCCAGTGCAAGGCGCCGACCCAGCCGCACACGGCCTGCCCCTCGTGCGGCACGTACAAGGGGCGCCACTACGGCGCCGCCGAGCGCACCGAGCACCAGGGCTGACCCCGCCCCGATGGGCAAGGGGTCGGCCTCGGCCGGTGAGCTCGCGCCCCTGCGCCCCGTCGAGGAGCTGCTCCACCACCTCGAGGAGGTGACCGGGACCAGCCTCGACGCGGCGCTGCTCCGGCGTGCCCTGACCCACCGGTCCTACGCGTACGAGGCCGGCGGGGTGCCGCACAACGAGCGGCTGGAGTTCCTCGGCGACTCGGTGCTCGGACTCGTCGTCACGACGACCCTCTACGAGGCGCACCCGGAGACGAGCGAGGGCCAGCTCGCCAAGCTGCGCGCCGCCGTCGTCAACATGCGCGCCCTCGCCGACGTCGGGCGCACGCTCGGCCTCGGCGACCACGTCTTCCTCGGCCGCGGCGAGGAGTCGACCGGGGGCCGCGACAAGGACTCGATCCTCGCGGACACCGTCGAGGCGGTCATCGGCGCCGTCTACTCGTGCGCCGGGATCGACGCCGCGACCGACCTCGTCCACCACCTCGTCGACCCGCTGCTCGCCGAGTCGGCCACCCTCGGGGCCGGCCTGGACTGGAAGACGAGCCTCCAGGAGATCAGCTCCCGCCACGCCCTCGGCTCGCCCGAGTACTCGGTGAGCGAGGACGGCCCCGAGCACGCGAAGTGGTTCCAGGCCCAGGTCACCGTCGGGGGGACGGTCCTCGGGCGTGGTGCCGGCCGGACCAAGAAGGTGGCCGAGCAGGAGGCCGCGGCGCTGGCCTGGGCCACCATCCGGGACGCCCACGAGCGGCCGGCCGAGGTCGACGGCGTCGGCCCGGACGGCGAGGTCCCCGACCCCTCCGGTGCCTGAGCTCCCCGAGGTCGAGGTCGTCCGGCGCGGCCTCGCCGCCCATGTCGAGGGCCGCCGTGTCGCCGACGTCGAGCTGCGCGGCCACCGCGTGGCCCGCCGCCACCTCGCCGGCCCCGACGACCTCGCCGCCCGGCTCGCCGGGCGACGCGTCGCCGCGGTCCGCCGCCGCGGCAAGTACCTCTGGTGGGACCTCGAGGACGACCTCGGCCTCCTCCTCCACCTCGGGATGAGCGGGCAGCTGCTCGTCGAGGACCCCGCGGCGCCGGACGAGAAGCACCTGCACGCCCGCTTCCGCTTCGCCGACGGCGGCACCGAGCTGCGCTTCGTCGACCAGCGGACCTTCGGCGGCCTCGCCCTCGCCGACCTCGCGCCCGACGGCACTCCGTTGCCCATCGCCCACATCGCGCCCGACCTGCTCGAGCCCGCGTTCGACCGGGCCGGCGTCGTGAGGCGGATGAAGGGCAAGGACAGCGCGGTCAAGCGGGTGCTCCTCGACCAGACCGTGGTGTCGGGCATCGGGAACATCTACGCCGACGAGGCGCTCTGGCGGGCCGGGGTGCACGGCGAGCGGCCGGCGAGCGCCCTGAGCCGCCCCCGCCTCGGAGCGGTCCTCGACCACGCGGCGGAGGTCATGCGCGAGGCGCTCGACCAGGGCGGCACGAGCTTCGACGCGCTCTACGTCAACGTCAACGGGGCCTCGGGCTACTTCGACCGGTCGCTCGCCGCCTACGGCCAGGCCGGTCGTCCCTGCCCGCGGTGCGGGACGGCCATCCGGCGGGAGGCGTTCATGAACCGCAGCTCCTTCTCGTGCCCGCGCTGCCAGCCGCGTCCCCGGCGCGTACGCGTCGGCGCGGCCCCCCGGGCCTGACGGCGGCCCGGGGAGCCGGCTCGACCCGGCTCAGCGCAGGCCGACCCTTCTGTCGAACCCACCCGGGGCCTGGATG
>DASSQJ010000131.1:0-3656 GCA_035702545.1 Phycicoccus sp. | reverse complement strand
CATCGTCGACGAGGTGCACGCGGTGTGCTCGACCAAGCGCGGCGCGCACCTGGCCCTCACCCTCGAGCGGCTCGACGCGCTGCTCGAGCAGCCGGCCCAGCGGATCGGCCTCTCGGCGACCGTCCGGCCGGTCGAGGAGGTCGCCAGGTTCCTCGCCGGTGGCCGGCCCGTCGAGGTCGTCCAGCCACCGTCCGAGAAGCGCTGGGACCTGCGGGTCGTCGTCCCGGTCCCCGACATGTCCGAGCTCGGCCAGCCGACCGGCGACCTCTCCGGCGCAGCGGCCGGCCCCGAACAGCGCGCCTCGATCTGGCCGCACGTCGAGGAGCGCATCGTCGACCTCGTCGCCGACCACACCTCCACCCTCGTCTTCGCGAACAGCCGGCGCCTCGCCGAACGGCTCACCTCACGGCTCAACGAGATCTGGGAGGAACGGGTCGAAGCCGCCGACGGCGGCGACGTGGAGGCGGCGGGGCCCACCGGCGCCGGGTCGGCGTCGCGCACCGCCACCCTCGCCCGCAGCCCGGCCCAGGTCATGGCCCAGTCGGGGCAGTCCGGAGGCGCCTCGCCGGTCCTCGCCCGCGCCCACCACGGCTCGGTGAGCAAGGAGCAGCGGGCCGTCATCGAGGAGGAGCTGAAGTCCGGGCGCCTGCCCGCCGTCGTCGCGACGAGCAGCCTCGAGCTCGGCATCGACATGGGGGCCGTCGACCTCGTCGTCCAGGTGGAGTCGCCGCCGTCGGTGGCGTCCGGGCTCCAGCGGGTCGGGCGCGCCGGCCACCAGGTGGGTGCCGTGTCCCGGGGCGTCCTCTTCCCGAAGTTCCGCGGCGACCTCGTCCAGACCGCCGTCGTCGTCGAGCGGATGCTCGCCGGCCAGATCGAGGCACTGCACCTGCCCAACACCCCGCTCGACGTGCTCGCCCAGCAGGTCGTGGCGATGTGCGCCCTCGACGAGTGGACGGTCGAGGACGTGCTCGCCCTGGCCCGCCGCTCCGCCCCGTACTCGACGCTGACCCGCCCGGTCCTCGAGTCGGTCCTCGACATGCTCGCCGGGCGGTACCCGAGCGAGGACTTCGCCGAGCTGCGGGCGCGGATCACGTGGGACCGGCTCTCCGACACGCTCACCGGCCGGCGCGGCGCCCAGCGGCTCGCCGTCACCTCGGGCGGCACGATCCCCGACCGGGGCCTCTACGCGGTCTTCCTCGCCACGGGCGAGGGGCCGGGGCGCCGGGTCGGCGAGCTCGACGAGGAGATGGTGTACGAGTCCCGAGTCGGCGACCTGTTCACCCTCGGGACGAGCACGTGGCGGATCGAGGACATCACGCACGACCGGGTCCTCGTCACCCCCGCCCCCGGGCTACCCGGCCGCCTGCCGTTCTGGACGGGAGACTCGCTCGGGCGGCCCGCCGAGCTCGGTCGGGCCGTGGGGGCGTTCGTCCGCGAGGTCGAGTCGCTCTCCCCGGAGGCCGCGCGCCGACGGGTGATGGCCGCCGGCCTCGACGCCTGGGCCGCCGACAACCTGCTCACCTACCTGCGGGAGCAGCGGGAGGCGACCGGACACGTCCCCGACGACCGCACCATCGTCGTCGAGCGGTTCCGCGACGAGCTCGGCGACTGGCGGATCGCCGTCCACTCGCCCTTCGGCGCCCAGGTCCACGCGCCGTGGGCGCTCGCCGTCAGCGCCCGCCTGCGCGACCGGTTCGGCGTCGACGTCCAGGCGATGCACGGCGACGACGGCATCGTCCTGCGGCTGCCCGACCTCGAGCTCGACGAGCTGGACGGCATCGGCCGCCGCGGGGTGGGCCGCGAGCTCCTCGACCTCGTCACCCTCGACCCCGACGACGTCAGGGGCCTGGTCACCGAGGAGATCGGCGGGTCCGCCCTCTTCGCCGCCCGCTTCCGCGAGTGCGCCGCCCGCGCGCTGCTCCTCCCCCGGCGGCGCCCCGACCGGCGCCAACCGCTGTGGCAGCAGCGCCAACGAGCCTCGCAGCTGCTCGAGGTGGCGAGCCGGTACCCCACCTTCCCCATCGTCCTCGAGGCGGTCCGCGAGTGCGTCCAGGACGTCTTCGACGTCCCCGGGCTCGTCGCGCTGATGCGTGACGTCGCCGGGCGGCGGGTCACCGTCGTCGACGTCGAGTCGAGCACCCCGTCGCCCTTCGCGAAGTCGCTCCTCTTCGGCTACGTCGCCCAGTTCCTCTACGAGGGCGACAGCCCGCTCGCCGAGCGCCGGGCCGCGGCGCTCGCCCTCGACCCCTCCCTCCTCGCCGAGCTGCTCGGCACCTCCGAGGGGCTGGCCCTGCGCGACCTCCTCGACGCCGAGCAGATCGCGCGCACCGAGGCCGAGCTCCAGCGGCTCACCCCCGAGCGGGCCGCCCGCGACGCCGACGACGTCCTCGACCTGCTCCGGGTCCTCGGGCCGCTCTCGACCGCGGCCGTGCTCGCCCGCTCCCGGGAGGGCACGAACGGGGCCGACGTCGAGCGCTGGCTCGCCGGCCTCGAGGCGGCGCGCCAGGTCATCCCGGTCCGCGTGGCCGGCGAGGACCGGTGGGCGGCCGTCGAGGACGCCTCCCGCCTGCGCGACGCGCTCGGCGCCTCGCTGCCGCCCGGGGTGCCCCAGACCTTCCTCGAACCGGTGGCCGACCCCCTCGGCGACCTCGTCGCCCGCTACGCCCGCACCCACGCGCCCTTCCACGCCGGTGAGGTCGCCCGCGCCTACGGCATCGGGGTCGCCGTCGCCACCGGGGCCCTCGCCCGGCTCGTCGCCTCCGGGCGAGTCGTCGAGGGCGAGCTGCTCCCGACCGGCGGTGGTGCGACCGAGTTCTGCGACGCCGAGGTGCTGCGGATGCTGCGCCGCCGCTCCCTCGCCGCGCTCCGGGCCGAGGTCGAGCCGGTCACGCCCGAGGCGTTCGGCCGGTTCCTCGGCGAGTGGCAGGGCGTCGGCGGCCGGCTCCGGGGCCGCGACGGCGTGCTCCGCGTCGTCGAGCAGCTGAGCGGCGCGGTGCTGCCCGCGAGCGCGGTCGAGTCCCTCGTCCTCCCGGCCCGGGTCGCCGACTACTCCCCCGCACTCCTCGACGAGCTGATGGCCGGCGGCGAGGTCCTCTGGTGCGGGCACGGGTCGCTCCCGGGCGACGACGGATGGGTCTCGCTGCACCTCGCCGACTCGGCCCACCTCACCCTGCCCGGGCCCGACCCCGAGCTGGTCCCCGGCGCGGAGGGACTGGCCGTGCTCGAGGCGCTGGCCGGGGGCGGGGCGCACTTCTTCCGGTCCCTGTCCGACCAGGTCGGCAACACCGACGACGACGCGCTGGCCGACGTCCTCTGGGAGCTCGTCTGGGCTGGCCGGGTCACCGGCGACACCTTCGCCCCGGTGCGCGCCCTGCTCGCCGGGGGCCGCACGGCCCACCGGCGCGCACCGAGCGGCCCACGCCGCACCCGCTACGGCGGGCGCCGGGGACCCCTCGGCGCGCTGGGGACGCCACCCTCCCGGCCCACGATGCCCTCCCGGTCCGGGCCACCGCGGGTCACCGGGCGGTGGGCGCTGCTGCCTCCCGCCGAGGACGACCCGACCCTGCGCGCCCTGGCCACGGCCGAGCTCCTCCTCGACCGGCACGGGGTCCTCACCCGGGGGGCGGTCGCCGCCGAGGACGTCCCCGGCGGCTTCG
>DASSQJ010000130.1:0-2533 GCA_035702545.1 Phycicoccus sp. | reverse complement strand
GTCGTAGGCGGTCAGCTGGGGCCGGTCGCCGTCGCCGGACTGCGCCTGGAGCTCGACGCTGTGGCTGCGCCGGGAGCCGCCGGGGCCGGTGAGGACGAGGTTGGCGAGGCCGACGATCTGCGGGGTCGAGCGGTAGTTGCGGACGAGGCGCACGACGTGCGAGCCACGGTGCTCCCGGGGGAAGTCGATGAGGTGCTGCGGCGTGGCGCCGGTGAACGAGTAGATGGTCTGCGCGGGGTCACCGACGACGCAGAGCTCGTGGCGGCCGCCGAGCCACGCCGACAGGAGCCGGTGCTGCAGTGCGTTGACGTCCTGGAACTCGTCGACGACGAAGTGCCGGTACTGCCGTCGGACGGTCGTCGCGATGTCCTCGCGCTCCTCGAGGATGCCGACGGTGAGCAGGAGGACGTCCTCGAAGTCGATGACGTGGCGCTCGGCCTTGACCTCCTCGTAGGCGGCGATGAGCCGGGCCATCCCGGTCGGGTCGACGCCGGGCGCCTCGCGCCGCAGCCGGGTCGCTGCGGCCGCGTAGGAGTCGGCCGTGAGCATGGAGACCTTGGACCACTCGATCTCGGCGGCGAGGTCGCGAATGCCGGTGCGGTCGAACGACATCCGCAGTCGCCCAGCCGCCTCGGCGACGGCCGAGGCCTTGTGGGCGACGACCTCGGGGGCGCCCCCGCCGATCGCCTGCGGCCAGAAGAAGTGGAGCTGACGCAGCGCCGCCGCGTGGAAGGTCCGGGCCTGGGCGCCGACCACTCCGAGCGAGCGGAGCCGGGTCCGCATCTCCCCCGCCGCCCGGGCGGTGAAGGTCACGGCGAGCACTCCCTGGGCCGGGAAGGCCCCGGAGTGGACACCGTAGGCGATCCGGTGCGTGATGGCCCGGGTCTTGCCGGTGCCCGCGCCCGCGAGGACGCACATCGGGCCGTCGAGCCGGGAGGCGACCTCGCGCTGCTCGGGGTCCAGCGCGTCGAGGATGGCGTCGGGGCTCGTCGCGGGTGCGGCGGTCGGGGTCATCGGCCGCGATCCTCCCACCGGGACCCGACAGCCCCCGGATCAGGTGTCACGGGGCCGGCGCAGCGGGACCTCGGGCGCGTCGAGCGGGCCGCCGTACCAGTGCTCGATGAGGTGCCGGGCGATCGAGAGCCGACCGCTGATGTGGACCTCGTCCGCGGCCACCTGCGCCGCGAGCTCCTCCCGCGTGAACCATCGGGCGGCCTCGATCTCGTCCTCCTGCATGCGCAGCGGTGCGTCGACGGCATGCGCGAGGAAGCCGACCATGAGCGAGGACGGGAAGGGCCACGGCTGGTCTCCGAGGTACTCGACGTCGGTGACCCGGAGCCCGACCTCCTCCTCGACCTCGCGGGCCACCGCCGCCGCGAACGACTCCCCCGGCTCGACGAAGCCCGCGAGGACCGACATCCCCGTCGCCGTGAAGCCGCGACCTCGGGCGAGGAGGAGCCGGTCGGCCTCGTCGACGACGGCCATGATCACGGCCGGGTCGGTGCGCGGGAAGTGGAGGCTCCCGTCGGCCGGGCAACGGCGCGACCAGCCCGCGGCGTGCACCTGCGTGGGGACGCCGCAGCGCGGGCAGTGGGTGTGCGTCGCGTGCCAGTTCGCCAGGCCCAGCCCGGTCGCGAGCAGCGTGCTGTCGGCGTCGTCGAGGTGGGCTCCGACGCTCCGCAGGGTCCGGCCCCCCCGCGCCTCGTCGGCTGGAGCGGCGAGCAGGACGACCGAGGTCCCGTCCGCCCGGTCCCCGAGGTAGGCGAGGGGCTCGTCACCGGGGCCGAGCGGCCGGAGCTCGAGCCGGATCCGCTCGCCCTCCTCGACGACGTCGGTGCGGTCCCCGCGAATGCGGAGGGCTCGCGTGGCGGTGTCCGCTGCGAGGGCGTCGAGGAGCGCGGGTTCGGAGCGGCGTTCGGCGTGTCGGTCGAGGCCGCCACCACCTCGGAGGAGACCGGTGGAGTGCGTCGGCCACGGCATCCGGCCACTGTAGGCGAGCCCCGGCCGGACGCTCCCCCGGCCCGGGGCCCCGCCGCCGCTCGGGAAAGGTGCGCGCCCGGCGCGAGGGCTACCGCTCCGGGCGGGGAAGTCCGCATACGGTGGAGTCCGTGGACCGGAGCCCCTACGCCCTTGCCGCCCTCGCCTCGACGCTGCCCGGGATCGAGCCGGTCGGCGTCCAGCAGGTGCCGAACGCACCGGAGAACGAGTTCGACGTGGCATTCGTCCAGGACCGGACCGACCGGCGCTGGGTCGTCCGCTCACCGCGGACGCCGGCGGCGGCCGCACGGATGGAGGCGGCGATCACGCTCCTCGGCCTGCTGTCCCGGCGGGTGACCTTCTCGGTGCCCGCCCCGCGCGGGCTCGTGGAGCTCAAGGAGGGCGGCCGGGCCGCCGTCTACCCCTACCTGCCGGGGCGCAACGTCGACTTCGCGAAGATCCCCGCGGGGCGCGGAGTGGCCGTCGAGATCGGCCGCACCCTCGCCGCACTGCACAACGTCGACCCGGCGCTCTACGACGAGGCGGGCGCACCGGT
>DASSQJ010000129.1:0-4602 GCA_035702545.1 Phycicoccus sp. | reverse complement strand
TCCGGCGCACTACCCGTGGGGCCAGCCGGACCGTCGGACGGGCGCCCAGTGGCCCTCGCCGCGTGAACCGACCCGGCGCACCGCCCCCACCCGCGGGGTCCGCACCCGCTGTCGCACGTCGCTGGCACCATCGGAGGATGGCCGCCTCCGGCACGCCCGCCGCCGAACCCGAACCCCGACCGGGAACCGACCCCGCCCCCACATGGGTCTTCACCACCCGGCTCTGGCGCTGGCGCGAGGGGTCGTGGCACTTCGTCACCGTGCCCCAGGACCTGAGCGACGAGGTCGACGCCCTCGTCGGGGACGCCACGGGCGGGTTCGGCTCCGTCCGGGTGCGGGTCACCATCGGCCGGTCCCGGTGGAGCACCTCGCTCTTCCCGTCGGCGGAGGCGGCCGCCTACGTCCTGCCGGTGAAGAAGGCCGTCCGCCTCGCCGAAGGGCTCGCCGAGGGCGACGAGACGACCGTCGGCATCCGCCTCGCGGCCCGGTGACCCCTCACCGCTCGTCCCGCCACGACCGCCAGAGCGCGGCGTAGGACCCACCGGCCGCCAGCAGCTGGTCGTGTGACCCGAGCTCGCGAACGCGCCCGTCCTCGACCACCGCCACCCGGTCGGCGTCGTGCGCGGTGTGCAGCCGGTGGGCGATGGCCACCACGGTCCGGCCGGTGAGCACCGCACCGAGCGAGCGCTCGAGGTGGCGCGCCGCCCGCGGGTCGAGCAGCGACGTCGCCTCGTCGAGGACGAGGGTGTGCGGGTCGGCGAGGACGAGCCGCGCCAGCGCCACCTGCTGCGCCTGGGCCTCGGTCAGCCGGTACCCGCCGGACCCCACCACCGTGTCGAGCCCCTCGGGCAGCTGCTCGGCCCAGTCCAGGGCGTCGACGGCCTTGAGCGCGTCGCGCAGCGCGTCGTCCCCCGCCTCCGGTCGCGGCAGCCGCAGGTTCTCCGCGAGCGTACCCACGAAGACGTGGTGCTCCTGCGTCACGAGCGCGACCTCGCCCCGCAGCTCGTCGAGCGGCCGGTCCACGAGCGGCACCCCGCCGACGGTGATCCGCCCGTCGCGCGGCCCGTCCACCCCGGCCATCAGCCGGCCGAGGGTCGACTTGCCCGCTCCCGAGGGCCCGACCACCGCCATCCGCTCCCCGGGCTCGAGGTCGAGCGAGACGCCGTGGAGGACGTCCCGGCCGTCGCGGTACGCGTACCGCACCTCCTCGACGCGCAGGCGGTCGTCGGCCGGCTCGGCCCCGGTCGCGACCCGGTCCGGCGGCACCTCGGCGACACCGAGGATGCGCGACATCGACGTCGCCGCGAACTGGATCTCGTCGAGGACGTCGACGAGCTCGCCGAGCGGGTCGAGGAGCCGCTGGACGTAGAGGACGACCGTCGTCGCCGTCGCGACCGGGACCAGCCCCTGCCAGCTGAGCCAGCCGCCCCAGAGCAGCGCCCCGGCGATCGGCACGAAGAAGCCCACCTCGAGCCACGGGAACCAGCGCAGGCGCAGGCCCACCGTGTACCGCTCGGCGTCGTGGCACTCGCGCAGCGCCTCCTCGAACCGCTCCGCGCGCGCAGCCTGGAGACCCAGGGCGTCGACGGTGCTCGCGCCCTCCACCGTCTCGGCGGCCACGCCGTTGAGCCGGGCGTACGACGCGTGCTCCCACAGGTAGCCCGGGCCGGCCAGCCGCAGGTAGCGGCGCGTCGGGAGGAACCACACGAGCGGGGTGAGCAGCAGCGGCAGGAACGCCAGCGGCGAGGCGAGGACGGTCGCGACGCCGATGACGAGCACCGACATCATCGACACGACGACCGTGGGGATGCCGAAGCGGATGACGTAGCTGATGGCGTCGACGTCGTTCGTCGTCCGCGCGAGGAGGTCGCCGGTCCCGGCGCGCTCGACGGTGGACAGCGGCAACCGCACCGCCGAGGCGACGAAGTCCTCCCGGAGCCGGGCGAAGATGCGCTCGGAGAGGACGAAGGACCCGCGGCGGGCCAACCAGGTCACGGCGGTCTCGACGAGCAGGGCGGCGGCGAGCAGGCCGATGAGGACGTCCACCCGGCCGAGCGACGCCTCGCCGCTCACGACCGTCCCCACGAGCTGGCCGACGACCCAGGGGCCGGCGAGCCCCGCCACCGCGGCCAGGCCGTGCCAGAGCAGGACGCGCACCAGGGCGCCGCGGTGCTCGCGCAGGAGCACCGCGGTGTGCTGTCGCACCACTGCGGCGGACGCGATGGGCAGGGTCCGGCGCGCGTGGTCGGTGCGACCGGTGAGCGGCGACATCAGTCCTCCTCTCCGCGGATGACGACCCGCCGGTAGGCGGGGTCGTGGTGGACGAGCTCCCGGTGGGTCCCCGACGCGGTGACCCGGCCGTTCTCGACGAGCAGGACGACGTCGGCCCGGTCGAGCAGGAGGGGGCTCGCGGTGACGACGACCGTCGTGCGTCCCCGTCGGTGCTCGGCGAGCCGCTCGGCGATCCGCGCCTCGGTGTGGGCGTCGACGGCGCTCGTCGGCTCGACGAGGACGAGCACCTCGGGGTCGCGCAGGAGCGCCCGCGCCAGGGCCAACCGCTGGCGCTGCCCGCCGGACAGCGACCGGCCGCGCTCCTCGAGCTCGCCGTCGAGGCCGCCGTCGAGGGCGGCGACCGCGTCCTCGGCGTCCGCGACCGCCAGGGCCGTGAGACGCGCGCCGTCGTCCGCACCGCCGAGCTCCCGCCGCAGCGGCCCGCTGAACAGGCGCGGGTCCGTGTCGCTGACGAGCACCCGCGAACGCACCTGCTCGACGGGCAGGTCGTCGAGCAGGGTGGGCCCCCAGGTGACGCCGTGGCGTCCGGGCACCGTCCGGCCGAGGCGCGCCGCGATGGCGGCGCTCTCCGCCGGCCGCTCGGCGACGAGCGCCGTGAGCCGGCCCGGCTCGACGACCGCCCCGGACGACGGGTCGACGAGCGGCTGGTCGACGCGTCCCTGCCGCGCGAGCGCCTCGTCGGCAAGGGGGGCGCTCCCGAGACCGTCGTCGGGCCGACCGGGCTCCCGGACGGGGTGGTCGGGCTGCACGGCGAGGAGCCGGGCGATGCGCCGCGCCGCGACCCGCGTCCGGACGAGCTTGTCGGCGGTCTCGACGGCGGTCTGGAGGGGCATCGTGAGGAAGGCGGTGTACCCGTAGAAGGCGACCAGCTGGCCCGGGGTGATCTCGCCCGCGACGGCGAGGTGCGCGCCGACCCCGACGACGACGAGGACGAAGAGCCCGGGCAGGAGGACCTGCGCCGAGTCGAGCGTCGCCTGGGTGCCCGCGACCCGCACGCCGGCGACCCGGACCGCCTCGGACTGGGCCCGGTAGCGCGTGAGGAAGGCGTCCTCGCCGCCGATGCCGCGCAGCACCCGCAGCCCCGCGACCGTGTCCGCGCCCAGGCCGGTGAGCCGCCCCGCCTCCTCGCGCTGGACCGCCTGGCGGCGTTGGAGCGGCTTCATGACGAAGGTGAGGGATGCGACGAGCACCGGGCCACCGACGAGCATGACGAGCCCGAGGACGACCGAGCCGCGCAGCAGGATGACCGCGACGACGACGAAGGAGACGACGGCGCCCATGAAGCGGGCGAAGACGTCGAAGGAGTGCCCCATCCGGGGGAAGTCGCTCGTGAAGGTCGCGAGCACCTCCCCGGCCGGCATCTCACGGGTCACCGCCGGGCCGCCGGTGCGAACCGCCCGGTCCGCAAGGACTCCGGAGCGGAACGCGGCGGTGAGCCAGTTCCGGACCGCGAACCAGTGCCGGCCGTTCCCGACGGCGGCCGAGACCAGCCCGAGGCCGACAACGGCGAGGGACCAGAGGACGAGGGCGCGGGCATCGCGGTGGACGACCCCGGCATCAACGGCCTTGCCGACGACCGCGGGGATGAGCGCCGTCGACAGCATCCACGGCACGCCGAAGCAGGTTCCCGCCAGGAGGGTGCGCCACTGGCGGCGTGCGAGCCAGAGGATGAGGCGGTCAGGATCGGCCGGTGCGGTGTCCCCGGGTCGCACGCCGTACGGCCAGGGTGGTCTCGTCGGCATGGTGCCGTCCACGCTAGGCGCCGGGACCGGCACGGTGCCAACGGTTTTCCGGCGTCCTCCCGCACCGATCCGCCGGCGCGTACCCTCATGGGCGAGGAGGCTCCATGGCCGGTGTCGACGATCTCGTGCGGGCCCGCGCCGAGTTCGAGCGCGGGGACTGGACGGCGGCCCTGCGCCGGTGGTCCGAGGTCGACGCGGCCTCCCTGACCGGGCAGGACCTCACCGACGCTGCCGCGGCCGCCCACCTGCTCGGCCGGATGGCCGAGTCCGTCGAGCTCTACCAGCGCGCGCACGCCGAGCGGCTCCGTGCCGGCGACCTCCCCGGCGCCGTGCGCAGCGCGTTCCACCTGTCGATGATCGCCGGCACGACGGGGGACCCCGCTGTGGCAGCGGGGTGGGCGGCGCGGGCCGAACGCCTCCTCGACGAGCTGCCGGCCGGCTCGCTCGAGGCCGGGTACGTGGCCTTCGCCCGGATGTTCGGGCGCCTTCGCGCCGGACGCTTCGAGGAGGCCCATGCCTGCGCGACGACGGCCGCCGAGGCCGGCCGCCGCCACGGCGACACCGGCCT